>JAGOLH010000014.1 GCA_017994175.1 Bacteroidales bacterium
GCTGCAATGGCTACCTGTGCTTTAAAACTTGCACTGAATTTTCTTCTGCTTTTTTTCATAATACTGGTAAATTTAATTGTTTTTATTCAACTTAACCAGTGGTCCAATTTTCGGGGAGTATTATAAATATTGGTCAATCAAATATGCAAGGAATAATACTCAAAACTATAAATAGTGGTACCACTTGGAGTGTGGTTTTTGAAACTGATTCTGATAATTATCTTACATCGATAAATATTACAGGAGACGAAAACAATACTATATATTGTTGTGACTATCGTAGTACACGGATTTTCAAATCTACTGATAGCGGGATTATTTGGGAATACCTTGATATTTTACCTAATAATGGATGGGTTGGACTAATTCAAAATACAGTAACATCTTTATCATCATTTTCTCAAGACACATGTTATTTTACAATTACTACAACTACCTCAATGGTTGATCCAGATGTATATGGGTATCAATATGTTTATAAAACTATAAATTCGTTTAATTCTTGGGAAATTCAATATGTAGATTCTTGTTTCATAGGGGATGGTGGTGTGTTCAAATCATTATCAGATTTGTTGTTTATTAACGATACAATTGGCTTTGCTGTTGGGATAAATAAACTTATAAAAACGAATAATGCTGGAGAGGCATTTATACCTACTCTTAATTACATTAATGCAAGTGACCTACAAATATACCCTAATCCTTTTTGCGATATAATAAACATTAAAGTGTTACCAAATGAAACAATTATTAAGCAAATAATCTATTCACAAAATGGAGTAGTTGTCTTTGTTAATGAAAGTAACTGCGAGAGTTACATTGAAATTCCAAGTTTTTTAAATCGAGGATTGTATCTTATTCAAATAACAACAAATAATTCTGTGTATTATAGAAAACTTATTAAAATTTAAGTGTATGAGAAATTAATACTTATTCTATTAATGTTAAGTTTAAAGAGTTTGTTGTTTTCTCAAAATAAGCATTTTTATTTAGAAATACCAGTTGGGTATGAAATCCCAAATATTGTTGATAGTTCTGGAAATGAGCTTATTTTCAATATTGAAAATATGTACATAAAGCAAGTTTTCAATAATTACGATGTATCTAGTTTTAAAAAAGCATTCCCTTCTGCTCGGACTCCTAAACTTCAAGATATTTATGAAGTCGAATGCGATAATATCCAGTTAATGCAGGATTTGATAAATTGGGAATTATATCCTTATGGTGAAGAAATTGAAGAAATTACTTTTCTATATGAGCCTAATGATTATGGACTTGAATTAAGCCAAACCAATCTTGATTTAATGAATCTAAAAAGTGCATGGGATATAACGAAGGGAGATGCAAGTATTATAATTGGAATAAGTGATTCATATATTGAAGAAACTCATGAGGATTTACAGTCCCAAATTTTGACAGTTATTAGTAATGGCCCAATGGAGTGGCATGGTGTTGCTGTTACAGGTTGCGCTGTAGCCGCCACTAATAATAGTTTAGGCATTTCTGGCATTGCATCTAACTGTAAAGTAAATTTCATATGTAATAATGGCACAAACCCAATAAATACAATGCTATTATTATCGCAGAGTGGAGCTAGAGTAATAAATGCAAGTTGGATAAATAGATGTGCTTATTCAAATATTGATTGGCTAGTTTTTGAAGAAATTAAAGATAATGGAACTATTACAGTTTGTGGGGCTGGAAATTCAATAGCTCATTGTGGTAGCTTGGATGCAGAAGTATTCCCAGCCTCATATGATAACTGCATCTCAGTAACGTCTGTTGGCCATATGAATCCAATTGGTTATACAGATTCAATTTATGGGCAAACAAATTGGAAAGATGTGCATGAGGCTGTCATCGGAGATCCTGGAACAGCTCATCACCACAATACGGCAGTTGATATCTGTGCTCCAGGTTACAATGTTCCTTCGACTTCTATCGGCAATACATATCAAGGTACTTGGGGAACTTCGTTTGCATCACCACAAGTAGCTGGTATTTGTGCGCTTATATTATCTGTAAATCCATGCCTTTCCAGGGATGAAGCAGTCGATATTCTTTTAAGTACAGCTGTTGATATTGATGATATTCCAGAAAATATTGCTTATAATGAATTATTAGGTAGTGGGAGAGCAGATGCATTTGAAGCCATGAAGAAAGCTTATGGCAATAGTGAAACAATATACTCCGGCGAAACAATAGTGTGGAATTCGTTTAAATCAATTAATGGTACATTATTATTACAAGCTAACTCTCATCTTACCATTAATACTAGAGTATACTTTAATGAAAATTCAAATATTGTGGTTAAAAATGGAGCTTCCTTAGTTTTAGAATCAGATGGGTATTTAACAAGTTTCTGCGATAAAACATGGTCAGTAATAATTGTTGAACCGGGGGGAATTGTTGAGCTAAGAAATGAATCAATTGTCAATATTAACGGAAATGGCTGTATATATGTTGGCAAAGATACAAATTATAGTTCGGTTCTTATTTTTAATCAAGGGGCAATAATTAATCTTGTAGATAATGAATCTTATATTGAAATAAAAGGCAACCTCTCCATTGCTGCCAACGCCCAGTTCACCTTCACCGGTGCCGGCTACATCAAATTCAGCAACCCCGGCGATATGTACACGGAGAACATCACCTGCGGAACAGGAGCTTCTATGTTATTTCAGGGTTCAGGGAAAAGCGATAAAGTTGTAGAAGTACAACAAGATGCAGTGCGTTTTCCTGCATTAGAATCACTAACATTTGAGGATTGTAAAATTGTCATGAGCGCAGGCGATCAAATGTTAGCAACTGCCGATTATCCAATTACTTTCGATAATGTACTGATGACCTCTGCAACCGGTATCAACGGCAAACACAGGGGCTTTTGCTTTTACGGGCAAGAAAACACTGTGGTCAACAATTGCATATTTGAATATTCAAGTTATGGAATTACGGGCGATTTATCGGTTTATGGCAGTCCATTGGAAGTGTCAAATTCCGAATTTCGATACAACACGAATGGGATACACATTTATGGGCGAGGAATTCATGCAAGCTTCTGTAATTTCAATCATTGTAATTCAAACGGCGCTTATTGTTACGGAATGAGTTTACCCTCCGAATTTTTGAATTGCGAATTTCATCACAACGGCCATAATGGCTTCACGTTTTACGGCAGCAGCGCAGCAGATCTCGACGTAGAGGCATGCGATATTTATAGCAATATTTACGATGGTATAATCACTTCGGGTGCATTCGACCTGAGGCTATCGTGTAACAACATCTACGCAAACCGGTATGGCGTGTACACCCAAAACGGAACCTATGTTTATGCCGAAAACAATGCTGAAAACGATATACATAGTAATGTCCGCTCAATTTACCTGAATTATGGTCGTTTATTTCTTAACGAGGGATACAACCAGCTACAGGCAGCCACCGATGCGTATGCTGTTTACGGGTTTTCGGTAGAGCCAGGTAATTGCAGTGCCTCTCCACAAAATATTGCAAACAATAACCGCTGGGAGGCAGATGACACCGAAGGACCTGATTATGGCACAAACTATAAACTCTGGAAATTCCAGTGTAGTAACCCATTAGTACTAGTTCAACTTGTTGATAGTATTCCTGATTATACGGTTTGCTATCATATCGATCCGGATTCGCTGCAAGAAGGAGGCTCCTGCTTTCAATCGAATGAAGAAACCGCCAATTTATTAAACAGTTTACCATTAATTTCACTATCGGGAGGAATAAGTTTACCATTAGATCAGGCGGTTACTTATTTGGCAAATCAATCCGATGGTGTTTCATCTGCTAACGCATTCAACAACCTGATTGATGAATATGCCAACCTGATTTTTCAATGCGACAACAATACCTCCGATGCCGTATTTTTACTTAAAAACAAAGCCTATGGCGATGTTCATAATACCTTGACCAATTATTATGAATTTATTGACTACAATTCCGGCCATAATGGTTTTAACCAAGCTGTCGACCGGATGGTTCTTCTACATGAAGATTTATTGATAAACCCTGATATACCTGATTATTTAAGTATCGAATACAAGCTTGACATTGCTATGTTGAACTATCTGAGAAAGGACTACAACAGGTCGATAACGCAATTGGAATTTCTTATAAACGAAATACCTGACACGGTAAATGCAAAAGCTTTTGTCGAAAATTGGTTGTGTTTTGTAAGTGCAGAAAAAGCATTGAGAGAAGGCACTATATTGCCCGAAGAATATGAACAATCCATTGCAGAATGTAATATTAATTATCCGGTAACAATTTTTGATAGCCCAGATCATGATGAGGTTCAAAATGCGAATAGTACCAGCGAAGAAACCGCTCAGGTAAGTATTGCAATCAATCCGAATCCTAATCAGGGCAGTTTTACAGTACTGGTAACAAACAGCAGTATTTCCGGTAAAATAATGATTACAAAAGCCACAGGGCAACCTGTTTACGAAACAATTCTTACATTTGCAGAACAACTTGTTGCTGTGAACGGACTACCTGCCGGTACATTTACAGTATATTATATCGAAAATGGAACGGTAATAACAAGTGTGGGCACGATTGTGGAATAATTACCGAAAAGAGGGTATTATCCATTGGGGAACGTTGGCATGGGATGAAGTTTTAGATAAAAAGTTAACAAACAATGTACAGTTCTGTAAACAATACTTCACAGGTTAAAAAGATAGTTTTAGTAAACCATTATGCCGGTTCACCGGAAATGGGTATGGAATTCCGACCCTACTACATGGCACTTTTGTGGCAGAAAATGGGATATGAAGTAATGATTGTTGCCTCGTCTTACAGTCATTTGAGGTCGAAACAACCGGTGGTAACCAACAACGGATTGCACGAAATCGAAGGTGTTAGTTATGCACTTTTTAAAACCAAACCCTATTGTGGAAATGGACTAAAGCGGATACTGAATATCTTTGAATTTGTCCGGCATCTGTACACAAGGGCAGCTAAAGTTATTACCGACTTCAATCCCGATGTAATCATAGCTTCTTCAACGTATCCACTCGAAATTTATCCACTGAAAAAACTTGCCCGAAAAAACAATGCAAAACTTATTTTCGAGGTGCACGATTTGTGGCCTTTATCACCGCGTCTGTTGGGCGGGTATAGTAAATTGCATCCTTTTATTTACATAATGCAACAAGCCGAAAACTATGCCTATCGTAACTCCGATGCTGTGGTTTCGCTCTTGCCCTGCACTCTGGAACATATGCAGGAACATGGATTGAAAAAAGAAAAATGGTATTATGTACCCAATGGTATTTACCTGTACGACGATGCTGAACAAGAAATTGAATTACCACAGGCACACAATGAGTTGATTCATCGGTTGAAAAAAGAAAACGCATTACTGGTAGGCTATGCCGGCAGTATCGGGGTCGCCAATAATATCCGGATGCTGATTGATTCCCGCAGACTGATACAGAATGATAGGATACATTTGATTATAACGGGAAATGGACCCGAAAAAGAAAAAATCATTCAGCAGATGAGCGATTCCGACAGAAAATATGTGCATTTCCTTGATGCGGTACCGAAGCGCGCTGTTGTTACCCTGCTCCGTAAAATGGATATGCTAATTATTACCTGGAATAAAAGTCCGCTCTATGCGTATGGTGTAAGTGCCAATAAGCTTTTCGATTATATGTTTTCGGCAAAACCCATTGTTCAGGCGCTGGAAGCAGGCAACGACCCTGTTATGGAGTCGGGTTGCGGAATTACGGTGGAGCCGGAGAATAAAACCCGGATTGCTGAAGCTATCGAAGCGATTGCCAATATGCCCGAAGAAGAGAGAATAAAAATGGGTGAAAAGGGTAAGCAATTCGTGTTGAAAAAGCACATCTATCAGGTGTTGGCAAAAGAATTCGCCGAAATATTACACAAGCTTTGAGTTTCTCCGGTTTCGTGCAGCGAGTTTTAAATCAAGATAAATGCCTGTAATAAGTGCCAGTATAAAGAAAACACCTCCCCAAATAAGCAGCCCGAGAGCAATGGAATTGTTCTTTTCCATCACCAATCCGTCATTAATAAAACTAATGGGCTGTGTCTGCATCATTTTACCACGCAATTCGTACCTTTTTTCGTAAAGAGTAATCATTTCTTCATGGGAACCGGCTATTGATGTGTAGATTTCGATATTATTCTTACTGTTCTCCTGATTGAGCATTTTAGCCTGAAATTCATTCAGTTCAGCAATTTCGGAATCGATTGTTTTAACAAAGTCGTTGAGGTTTTTCTTTTCGTTTTCGTAGTAGGCAACAATAAATTTCTGTTTGTTGTAGAAATTAATAACTGCATCGCGGAACGCTTTGATTGAGGACGAATCGGAAAAGATCATTTCGAGCTTAACACTGTTCAGCAATGTGCTGTCAAGTTCAAGGGCTTTAACTGCGGATAGTGCTTTCACGTCGCATCCGAGATAGTTGCTTAAATCAACGTATTTTCGTTGTTCCACGTACATACTCATCGGGCTGGCAAGGGCATATACATATTGCTTATCGAGAATTTCGGATGAGGCGATCATAATCACTCGATACCGTGGTGGTGCAGTGAAATGGCGTGCTAATCCCAGTCCAACACCGATTACTGTAATTATTATCAACAACAGGTACCTTCTTTTAAGGAACGAAACTATTTTAATATATAGTTCCACCAGATCGATTTCTCTTTCTTTTGCCATATATGGTGTGGGTTTAAATTTCTTTTTCAATCAGATAATGATTCCTGTCGCTGGCACTTCTCGAAATAAGCTCCCCTAAAAAACCGGTCATGAAAAGCATGCTGCCGAGAACAATGCATGTTAACGATAAATAGAAATACGGACTGGAGGTAACTCTTTCGATGTGGATTCCGTTGTGCACCGCAATCAGTTTATGAATCCCCAGATATGCTGCGGCAACGAACCCAAGTAAAAAAACCAGACTACCCAGCACTCCGAAAATATGCATGGGTTTCTTGCCAAAGCGGGTAATGAACAACACCGTGAGCAAATCGAGATATCCATTCATATATCTTTCGAGTCCGAATTTTGAATATCCGAATTTACGGGCTTGGTGCTGCACTACTTTTTCGCCTATTTTTTTAAAGCCTGCTCTTTTTGCCAGCACGGGAATATACCGATGCATTTCACCGAAAACCTCAATACTTTTTACCACCGACTGGCGATACGCTTTCAGTCCGCAGTTGAAGTCATGCAGTTTTATACCGGTAGTTACGCGGACAGTTTGATTGAAGAATTTGCTGGGCCAGCGTTTCGATATGGGGTCATGTCTTTTCTGTTTCCATCCCGAAACCAGATCGAACTTACCTTCAACAATCATCCGGTACAGTTCGGGGATTTCATCAGGGCTATCCTGCAAATCGGCATCCATAGTAATAACAACATCCCCATGTGCAGCCTGAAAACCGGTTTGCAATGCCGGCGATTTGCCGTAGTTGCGTCTGAATTTTATTGCCTTTAGCGCCGGATATTGTAATGAAAGATTTTCGATAACCTCCCATGAATTATCGTTGCTTCCGTCGTCGACCATTATCACCTCATAGCTGTAATCATGCTGCGACATTACCTTTGCTATCCATTGCATCAGCTCAGGCAATGATTCCGACTCGTTGTATAAAGGAATAATTACGGATATGTTCATTACATTACCTCCTGCGATCCCGTGGAATCGGGTGTTTCCTCAGCACCGTCGAATAAAGGCTTGTTTTTCTTCACAAAAATCGAGGTGATGAGAGCGATAATCACTCCAAAAATCAGAGGACCAAAGAAACTCCAAACCAACTTAATTGCTAGCGGCTTGGGTTTTTGCTCATTCATTTTGTCAATTACTTTGTCGATTTCACCATCGGGAACGCCTTTTTCTTCCATGTACTGAACGGTTTTCTGAGTAATTTCAGTTTTAACCCTTTCGTCGTAGCCAGGTTCAATTGCGGTTCGGAAAACAACATCATAGCAAAAAACAACCAGTGCAGCAACGGCAACAATCATCACTGCTAACAACAATGCCTGCGTGTATTTGATATATCCACCATTATAATTGTTACGGTAATGCTTTCCACTCCAAACCAATGCAATTATAATGATAAGCAAGCTGATCAGGGAAATAAAAAATCCTGCAAACATTCCCATGAGAACTACATCGAAAACGTACACAAGCACCGAGAATGCAATATTTACCAAACCGAGTATTAATCCATACCGGAGTATTACTTTTAGATTGTTTTTCATAGTGTATTCATTTTAAGCAAAGATATGTTTTTTTAAGAAATATTGAATTGTTGTGTGAAAACAATGCAAAATGTGTTACCTTTGCATCGGGTAAGTCTTATACGACCAGCTCCTGCTGAACCCCCCCAGGACCGGAAGGTAGCAAGGGTAGGCGGTTGTAGCGGTGCGATATAAGTAGCTTACCCATTTTTATTTTAAGTTTTTAACGATTGTTTCCCTCAGAATGTGACTTGCACAAACTTGATTTACCTTGTGAATAAAAAACTTTGTTAGAAACAATTAAAACCGTATTTTTACGTTTCGAAAACAAAGCAATTTATGAAGTCGTTAGTTTTAAGTTTCGGGCTTCTTATTTTAATAGCAGGGTATGTTAATGCTCAGGAAGAAAACTATTATGTTTCGCCTGATTCATCAGTGAACCTACTGCAATATGATGCCGGTACACCGCCTTTTTCAAGCGGTAAACGATTGAATATGGGTCTGAATATGGGCTCAAGTCTTGGCTCATTCTATGGAAACACCTTATTCACAAATTACATATCTCCCGAAATCAGATATTCATTCACGCCGAAGTTCTCGCTTACGGCAGGAACAATGTTTACATACAGCATGTACGGGAATTCTGTTTTTGGCGATGACTCTGGCCTGGAATCGGAAGCTTCGAAACAAGCACGTTTCTATTTGTATGCCCGTGGCGAATATCAGGTAAGCGACAGACTATGGGTACGTGCCGGTGGATTTGCCGAAGTAACTCCGGGGGCATCGCAATATGGTTATAAAGCGGGTCATGTGGGAATGACTTTTAAAATTTCTGAGGAAACGTGGTTCAACGCCGATTTCCAGATTAATAGCGGATACCCAGGAACAGATCTGTATTACTCTAACGGGGGTATTTTTGGTGACCCCACCCGCTTTGGTAATTACGAGGCCAACCCCTATTCTGGATTGTACTGGTAATGATGAGCCGGGATATATTGGTTCAGAATTTTCTCCCAACATCAAAAAAAGAAATTGAGTCACTTGGCTGGGATTATATCGATGTAATACTGTTTACCGGTGATGCCTATATCGATCATCCCGCTTTTGGAATAGCCGTAATTGCCAGGGTTCTTCAACACGAAAGTTATAGAGTTGCAATAATTCCCCAGCCTAATTGGCAGGACGATTTGAGAGATTTCAGAAAACTTGGGAAACCACGCTTATTTTTTGGTGTCAGTGCCGGGAATATGGACAGTATGGTGAATCATTATACTGCCAATAAAAGGCTGAGATCGAATGATGCATATACCGCAGGAGATAAAGCAGGAGCAAGGCCCGATTACGCGACGGTGGTATATTCTAAGATTCTGAAGCAATTGTATCCCGATACGCCGATTGTGCTCGGAGGAATTGAGGCATCGATGAGGCGCTTTGCTCATTACGATTATTGGCAGAACAAAGTGATGCCGTCGATACTAATTCAGTCAGAAGCCGATTATCTGGTTTACGGGATGGGCGAAAAACCTGTTGCGATGCTTGCCAAAGCATTGGCTGCAGGAACAAATACATCGGAAATACCGCAGCTTGCATATTGCACAGGCAGTTACGAGAATCTAAAGGGAAATCTGCTCATTCTGAATTCATTCGAAGAGTGTAGCACTGATAAAAAAAAGTATGCTGCAAATTTTGTAAGCGTAGAAACAGAATCTAATAAAATGAACCCCCAAATGTTGGTTCAGAAAACCGGTAATGTTTATGTTGTTGTGAATCCGCACCTACCGCCGATAAGCGCCGAAGAGCTCGATAATATATATGGACTGCCGTTTACACGCCTTCCGCATCCACGCTACCGAAATAAACCGCCAATTCCCGCGTATGATATGATAAAACACTCTGTTACAATTCACAGAGGTTGTTTCGGAGGCTGTAGTTTTTGTACAATTTCGGCACATCAGGGTAAATTTGTTAGCAGCCGTTCGAAAAACTCAATTATTGATGAAGTGAAGCGCATAGTTGCAATGCCTGATTTTTCGGGACATATATCCGATTTGGGCGGTCCTTCGGCAAATATGTACAACATGAATGGTGAAAACCTGCAGTTGTGCGAAAAGTGCTCAAGACCTTCCTGCATATTTCCGGCTATATGTAAAAACCTGAATATTTCGCATCAGCCCTTGATTGATTTGTATAAATCGGTTGCAGAGCAGAACGGAATTAACCATGTGAGTATTGGAAGTGGCGTTCGCTACGATATCCCGCTGTTTCGTTCCAAAAATGAAGAGGTAAATCGCGCAAATCGGAATTACCTGAAGCTATTAATCGAAAAATATATATCAGGGCGTTTAAAGGTTGCTCCGGAGCACACATCAGAAAAAGTACTCAAACTGATGCGAAAACCTTCGTACAAGGATTTCATTCAACTGAAACAACTTTTCGATACCATGAATTCAAAAGGGCAACGACGCTTGCAACTTATACCCTATTTTATATCTTCTCACCCGGGATGCACTATCTCTGATATGGCAGAACTTGCTGCAATTACTGCAGATCAGGGATATAAACTGGAACAGGTACAGGATTTTACACCAACACCAATGACGTTGGCAACAGTGATGTACTATACGGGAATTGACCCATACACAGGGAACAGGATCCCAGTTGCTTTTACGGTGGATGATAAAAAAGGGCAAACCAAGTACTTTTTCTGGTGGAAACCCGAGAATAAGGAACTGATATTGAAAGAATTGCGAAAATTAGGGTTAATGAATTACGCAAAAGCACTATTCAAATAGCTGAATAGTGGGGCAAGCAATTTGTTGAATTGAGAAACAAGGCAGTAATACATTGATGAATTTTGCGTTATATTTGTAAGCTTAGAAAAACCGATCATCGAATGAACATTTCGAAGAAAATAGTTTTACTGGGATTTGTTTTTGCGTTTTCGGGCATTATACATGCTCAAACAATGATACATCCCAAAGTGGGAATAATCGGTGTTCATCCGTTTAGCACACCAAACAGACATTTGTTCGAAAACAGGATCGATTCTGAAGCTTGGTTTGTAACGGAACCATTGCTGATGGTATCGATAGAGTCTCTTATTAAATCTGATTATTTCTCGTGGCGCATTATGCCTGGTTTTTATAGCGACGCAGCATCGAAACCCGGGTTTTTCTTTAATGCTGCATTGAAATTCAGGCTATTCCAAAGCTGGCGTAACTCATTGCATGTGGCTGTGGGTGGAAGCATTGTCGGAAGACAGTTGTGGAACACCATTCCGGGTTATGTGTATGAGTCAGGCTTTAAAACCAACGGCACTTGGGAGTATCGCATCTGCCCTTTTGCTGAACTGGAATATGCTTTTTTCCTCCACGATAAAGGCGATATTACCTGCTCTGTTTTATACGGACATCAGCACGAAACTTTTACCTTTTCGCTGGGTTACCGCATCTGGCTTTCAACAGTGATAAAACACCCTGCACATTGTGGAACATGCCCTTATGAAAAGGCTGATGGTAAATATAAAAAATATAAGTAAAACCAAACAAGCTGCACGGAAATGAATCTCACCCGAATATTCGACATTCTGGAGCTTTATAAAACTGATTTTAGCTCAGCAGACGATGCGTTAAGCTATAAGTTTAAGGATAACTGGATTAACTTTTCGGCTTACGATTATCATCATTATTCCTATTTATTTGCTTGTGGTCTTATTGCCGGTGGTTACCAAAAGGGCGATAAAATTGCAACCATCTCGCAGAATATGCCGCATTGGAACATTGCTGATATGGGCATTTCGATGGCAGGTCTTGTGCATATACCAATTTATCCAACCCTAAGCGCCAAGGAAACAGAATTTATACTGCGACATTCCGATTCAAAATTATTGTTTATATCCGATAAAAACATCTACCGCAAACTTCAGCCGGTGTTGAGCAACATTGAGTCTATTGAGGCTGTTTATACTTTCAACGATGTTGAAGATGCCGAAAACTGGGTTTATTTTATTCAAAAAGGCAAGGATGAGGAGGAAAGAATTAAATCAATACTTGAACAACGATCTGCCGAAATATCACCTGACGATTTGCATACCATTATTTATACATCAGGAACAACGGGAAATCCCAAAGGGGTAATGCTTACGCACCGGAATATTCTGTCGAATGCCTTAGCCGTTTACGATATTCTTCCTGTTCAATTCGGACACAAAGCGCTTAGCTTTCTGCCCCTTTGCCATGTGTATGAGCGTATGGTGAATTACTCTTTTCAGATTAAGGGTATTCGCATATACTATGCCGAAAGCATGGGTACGATTGTTGATAATCTGAAAGAAGTTAAACCGCATATCTTTAACTCAGTACCTCGTTTGCTTGAAAAGTTCTACGATAAAATTATTGCGATAGGAAAAGACCTAAGGGGAATTAAAAGGCATATATTTTTCTGGGCAATTCGTTTGGGTGTGAAATATAAAAGCGATGGAAATAATTCGGCTTTTTACAATGCAAAATTAAAGTTAGCCCGAAAACTAGTGTTTAGTAAGTGGCAGGCTGCTTTTGGAGGAAACGTAATTGCTGTTGTTTCGGGCGGTTCATCGTTGCAGGAAAGATTGAACAAATTATTCCATGCCGCAGGTGTTCCTATTTGCGAAGGGTATGGGTTAAGCGAAACTTCTCCCGTGCTGGCAGTAAACTGGCCTGATTTTAAAAATAAACGCATTGGCACCGTGGGTCCGGTACTCGAAGGTGTTACTATAAAAATTGCAGACGACGGCGAAATTCTTGCCAAAGGGGTTAATGTGATGAAAGGATATTATAAAAATCCTGAAGAAACAGCCAAAGTTTTCGATGAAGAAGGGTGGTTCCATACAGGTGATATCGGCACATGGATTGAAGGCAGATTTCTTAAAATAACCGACCGTAAAAAAGAAATTTTTAAAACATCAAGTGGAAAATATGTAGCACCACAGGTTATCGAAAATATGTTCAAAGCTTCGAGCCTGATAGAACAAATTATGATTGTGGGCGAAAACGAAAAATTTGTTAGCGCACTCATTTCACCAAACTTCAACTATCTGCACTTTTGGGCAACGAAACATAAAATACATTATCGTGATAACCCGGAGCTGATCCGGCAACCTCAGGTAATCCAAAAAATTCAGCATGAAATCGATATGGTTAATAAAACCTTGGGTGAGCACGAAAAAATTAAGCGCTTCCGCTTGGTTCACGAAGAGTGGTCGCCTGCCAGCGGAGAACTGTCTCCAACCTTGAAGCTGAAAAGGAATGTCATTTATGCCAAATACGAAAATATTCTTTCGGAAATCTATGGACATGGAGTAGATAAAACCGAAAAAATGGGTAAGGAAACCGGTGGCGACAGTATTGATAAAATTATTGCAAATGGTTTGAGCAAGCTGATGAACATTACCATTACCGGAAAAGATAAAGACAAAGAATAGGCTTATATTGTAATCTTTTTTAGCGAACTATTTGAATATTGCAACAGAATTATCATCTTCGTTGTAATTCTGCTTTTTTTCAACTATTTCTGTAAATACAATCCTATTTACTATGAATAAAAACAGATTCAGCCTCACACGAAGTACCTCGAAACAAGGATACGACTGGTGGTGGCACTCATTTGTTGCTGAAAATGCAAACACCGGAGAATTGAAGCCGTTTTTCATTGAGTATTATGTGATAAATCCGGGTTTGTTCGCCGGCGATATTGTGTGGGGTCAAAAAGGCAGTTCGGAAAATCCGAGTCCGAAGCCCTGTTATGCTATGATAAAAGCAGGGACATGGGGTGCTCCGAAGGCGCAGTTGCACGACTTTTATAAAATTTCTGATTTCGAAGCCTCAACCAAAGAGCTTAATTGCAGGATAGGCAACAATGAAGTTACCGAAAAAAGCCTTAAGGGACAGGTAGTAGTAACAACACAGGAAACCATCGATTTCCCGGAACGCATGAGCGATGCAGGGACGATGCAATGGGATTTAAGCGTGGAAAAGCATCTAAGCTACGATGTGGGTTACGGAAGTTCGCACCTGCTGAATGCCTTGAATGCCTTCGAAATGTTCTGGCATGTTGGCGGAATGAGATGCTCATACCGTGGCACTGTGACTTTCGACGGAGTAACTTATATCGTGAAACCAGAAACATCATACGGTTATCAGGATAAAAATTGGGGGAAGAACTACACCAACCCATGGATTTGGCTTAACTGCAACCATTTCGTTTCGAAAAAAACCGGTGAACCGGTTGATGCCAGTCTCGATATCGGAGGCGGATGCCCCAAAGTGTTCGGTATTTCGCTGAAACGAAGAATTATTACCGCACTTTATTACAATAACAATTTGATTGAGTTCAATTTTTCAAAGTTCTGGAAATTTTCGAGTCAGCAATTCAGCATTCGGGAAGACGACGATAAGTTTTACTGGAACGTAGTTTCGACAAACCGTCAGCACAAGATAGAAGTGGATTTCAGTTGCGAAAAATCGACGATGCTGTTTGTGAATTACGAGTCACCTGATGGCAAAAAACTTCACAATAAATTGTGGAACGGTGGCCATGCTAAGGGTAGCGTAAAAATCTATCGAAAACAACAAGGAGAATTTCATCTTATTGAAGAACTCGACGGTTCGATGGGAGGATGCGAATATGGAGAGTATTGATCCGGATTATTCAATCAATTGTAAACACTAATTCAATAATTGGTTCAAATAGTGGAAAATAGCAGGATTACTCTTTCCAAAGTCACTGTGCAACTTTGTTTTAATTTTTAATTACTTTTCTCGTAATCCATTCATTCCCAATTTTCATTTTCAGCATATACATACCGGGAGCGAGGTTTGGGTGAAGATCAATCTGTTGATTACCAACATCTACTCTGTGCTTTTCCTCTAAAACAATAGCTTGACCAAGACTGTTAATGAAATAGAAGCTAACATCGCTGGCTTGCTGAAGGTTAAAATTCAGGCTGATATAATCGTCGAAAATTGTCGGATACACGGTAACCTGATTGTCAATATTTCTGTTTGCAATGCCGTTGTAAGGCTGGCAGAAAACTATATTTGAATATGCAGTATCATAATAATTCCCATCGCCTGGGTAGCACCCGTCGAGGCGCCGCACCATGATTTGGTAGTATGTTCCTTCCGGATTGGGATTAAACTCAATATATTCAAACTCGTTGTACAAATTTTGATCAGCGACTTCAAGATTATCAGGGGAAGTTCCCTTCAATATATAATAGTAAACAACGAAGAATCCTTCATAAGGAGTATAACTCAGCGTACAAACCACTTGCTGATTGTATTCTTCCGATTGTGCCAGCAAATACATTGAAGAATGTGCATCGCTCAAGGCTGACTCATTCCCACATGTATCAACTGAAGATATTTTATAACTGAATGTGTTTTCCGATGCATTTGAATTCTCGTCCACATAAATAGCAGGTAGATCAGCATCGAGGTCATCGTACAGTACATACTGGCTTCCTGATTTCCGATAAATATTATAATGATCGGTTCCAACATCAGGAGTTTTTTGCCAATACAGGGTTACTTTATTCTGTTCGTTCACTGATGCAAGGTTCAGTTCTTCATCTTGAAACACCTCGCCAACCACAACAGTCGCTGTATCGCCAAGAATGCAGCCTGTGGAATTATGAACCAATACAGAGTAGGAACCTCCGTTGTTTACCGGGATTGTCTGATTCTGAGATCCGGTTGACCAAAGGTAGCTTGTAAATCCATCACCGGCATCTAGTAGTAACTGATCGCCACTGCAGAAACGAAATTCTCCATTAGCAGGGAATGCCCCCAAATCGGCCATAGGAGGCTGATTTACAATGCCATTTGCCGAAGTTTCACAGCCTTCGTTGTCAGTAATAGTCACAAAATATTCACCTGCTTCAAGATTTGTTGCTGTGGCAGTATTTCCTGCCACACCTGCAGCCCACGCATAATCTACATCAGTGGTTGCTCCGCCATCAACAACAACATGAATGCTCCCGCTTGCAGCACCATAACATGTTGCATCGGTAATCTGCAATGTAATGTCATGTCCGTCGCCTTCGGTAACAGTAACTTCATCGGTAATGGTGCAATAGTAACTATCGGTTACCGAAAGGAAATAGTATCCCGGCGCAACATCTTCAAAAGTCTGATCAACACTTACAACCTGATTTTGGCTATTGTACCAGTAAAAACTACTGTAAGTTTCTGAGCCTCCGGATACATCGGCATATAAAACTCCGTTGGCATATCCGGGGCAAGTAATTGGTGTAGCATCAATGTCAAGCTGTAGTGGCGGCGATTGCGATATTGTTACAGAAACACCATCAGCACATCCATGGTCATCGGTTACGACTAATTGATAAACACCAATAGAGAGATTTTCAAGATCTTCATCAGTAGAATAAAAAACAGAGTTTTTTGTCCACGAGTATTCATAAGGGCTGGTACCCCCTTCAATGGTAACGTCAATTGAACCCGAGGAGTTTCCAAAGCAGTATACATCCACTTCGTCAACATCGCTGATCTCAAGTGCAGCAATCGGCTGTGTAATTTGCCAGGAACCGGTAGTGCTGCAATTGTTCACATCCGAAACAGTTAGGTAGTAAGTGCCTGCTGGCATATTGGTACGGTTAGCCCCCGAAAAATTATCGTTCCAATGATAGGTATATGGCAAGGTTCCACCGGTAACTGATGTTGTAATATCGCCAGTATCTCCATAGCAAGCCACAGCTTCACCGGTGCCTGATAATTGAAGTGCCGCAGCTGGTTGCGTAATAGTTACATTTCCTGATGCTTCACACCCATTTATATCTGTAACAGTATATGCATACATGCCGGCTGGAAGATTGGTTAAAGAAAACCCTGTATAGGAATCGGACCACTCAATTGAGTAGGGTGGAGTTCCGCCTGTTGGTGAAAGGGTGATACTGCCTGTGGCATTCCCATAACATAATACCTGAGTTGAGGTAATACCTACCTGAAGTACATTGGGTTGTTGAATGGTGTTTTGAATAATTTTTGTACATCCTATATTATCGGAAACAGTAACTTGATACATGTCTGGGACCAGATTTTCCATTAAAAGTTGCGAGTTATTTCCTGTATTCCAAATAAAACTACCGGGCGATGGAAGATCATGCATTTCAATCCACCCGTTGTTGTTGCCGTTGCAATCAATCTGACCCAAGGTCAGATAAGTTTCAATACCTCCATGGCCTTCAATGAAAATAATGCTATCAGCAATATAAGCTCCGGCATTATATACTCTTAGGTGATAAGCACCCGGAACGAGATTGTTAAACACCGGGTTATTTGAATTTTCAATACCACCATTGACCGTATAAATTACACCGGCAGGCGATGTAATTGTCAGGGTAGTAACCGGTGTATTACCCGAACCACAGGCAAATGCCGACAAAGTATAGGTGAGATTTGTATTACATGTCCGGCAAATCTTGTCGAGTCCATCTTCCTGATATCCAATCCATGTATAGCCCCAAGGGTCAAAATAACAATACGACACAGGGTTTGCAACAGCAATTGAAGTCCACGACGAAAGGTTATATGAGTAAAGCTCACCGGATTCAAAACTACAATATATCAAGCCCGACAAAGATGACATGGAATTTATAGCCTGATTGGTAGCAGCCAATGGATGCACTACAGCACTGGCTCCGGTGGTTCCATTCTGATAAAAATAAAGGTTTTCATCAGAGCCAATCATTACTCCTCCTAATGGGTTATTGGCAATCGATACGGGTCGCCCCACCGGAAATGCCGGAAGCACGTCAGCATCATAAAAAGTATCACCCTCACGATAGGTAATTCCACCATCACACAAAATCCATAACCTACCATCAATATCGTAAAATACCATATAGATTAAATTCGATGCCAAACCATCATCAGTGCTTATTTCATCGATTACAGCTGAGCCCTGAATAACGGAAACTTTTTCGTCGGTGGCCACATAAATCAAACCTGAAGCATCTGAAGTAATTGCATTCACATGGTCGTGTGTCAGGCCGTTTGAAGTTGTTATTTGAGTCATTGTTGTACCCTCCATTCGGGTAATCCCCGCTGTAGTACCAATCCATACAACATTATTAGCGTCTTTGTAAGTACAGGTAATTTCGTTCGATACCAATCCCTCGGTACTTGTATAGGTTCTCCATTTATAGTCGTCTACACAATTTAGCCCGGCATTGGTGGCAATCCAGAATTTCCCTTGATTGTCCCTATAAATATGATTTACGTGATTGTCGACGATATCTTTGTTGAAGCGTGTAATAAGGCTTTGATTTCCTCGATTGTAGCGGGTCAAACCCGAAAAGGGTGATCCTGCCCAGACTGAACCGCTTTGATCAATAAAAACACTGGTTACCACATTGGCAGTTAATCCGTCACTTATAGTATACAGATGATAACTGGCAGGGCTCTCATATTCGAACAAGCCAAGGCTCGACCCCAAATACAATATATTTTCGTCGTTCTCCGAAACACAAAGAACATTATTGTTGGGTAAGCCCTGTGCAGTTGTAATGGTATGCCATGTGGCAAAGTTATACTGGCTGAGTCCTCCATTTGTGGCTACTGCTATGCTTCCATTGCTAAGTTGAGTTATATCGTTTATGAGATTTCCTCCCAGTCCGTTGGCTGTAGTAAAACTTCGAAAACTTTCGCCATCATATTTGCTGAGTCCCGAAGCTGTTCCCATCCAAACATTGCCGTAACGGTCGCCATATATGGTTTTTACTGCATTGCTGATGAGTCCCTGCGAAGTGCTGAAAATTGTAAACACACTCCCGTCAAATTTAAAAGCACCGGCATTGCTTGTCCCCCCCCAGATATTTCCGGCAGCATCACCGCTAATGCACCAAACAGTATTCGAAGGTAGCCCGCTTCCAAGGTTATAAATTGTCCAGTTACTTCCGTCATAAACCGAAATTCCTCCTGCTGTTGCAGCCCATACGTCGCCATCGGAAGAACAATAAATATCATATATCAGGTTGTTGCCCAGTCCGTCTTCAGTGGTAAAGCTTGTCCAGGAAAAGCCGTCGTATCGTGTTATCCCTGCAGTTGTTCCAACCCATATATTGCCGTCGGAATCCTGAGATATGCACCTGGTGTTGTTTGATATAAGTGCCTGTGTAAGTTCGAAGTGCGTGGTTGATTGTGCTTGCACGTAAGCAATTACAGTAATTCCCAATGTGAGCGATAATAAAAATTTTCTCATGATTGGTGTCATTTGTTAGTTTATAAATGGTATTATTCAATGCCTAAAGATAGCAAACAGCTAATTGAAACACAAAATTATCTCATACTGTGTCCAAGAATTTATAAACCGCATGTATTAATATTTATCAGAAGACCTCTGAATGAAGTAAATTCGTTAGTATTACAGAAACCCTTGAACTTTAAGAACATTGAAGAGCATGTCCGAAAATAATATATTGTCTTTTCGTGTGTACCTTACATCAGTAAAAACCTGAGCCAAATTTTGTTTATTATTTTCAGCGACAAATTTCCTGCTGTCCTGGCGCGATTCTTTTTCAATATACAACGCCTCAATTTCCATATCTGAGTAGTCCTGATAGGTTTGAGAGTGAACTACAGCTCTCATGGGAAGTCTGTCGGTAAGCGCAGGTAATTCGGCGGGATACCCTATAACAAGAGTGGTTACAGGTACCACCCCTTTGGGAATATTGAGTATTTCAATGATTTTCGATGCAGTATAAGTTGTAGTTCCCAGATAACAAATTCCTAAACCATGAGCTTCTGCTTCAAGGCTGGCATTTTGTGCTGCGAGTAGTGCGTCTATCGCGGCGGTTACAAACGATAAAAAATTGTTATATGCACCGTCATCGGCATTTCTTAAGCGGCACCAACGTGTGAAACGGTTGAAATCAGCACAAAAAGTCATTACAACCGGAGCCTGCTGAACCATCGCCTGATTAAAATGGCAAGGTAAAAGACGCTCCTTAATTTCATTATCAGTGGTAACAATTATACTGTAAACCTGCATATTGCCGGTGGTACTTGCCCGCGTTGCTGCTTCCAAAATTTCATTCAGTATTGTATCACTAATGGGCTCTGGTTTGAACTTTCTAATTGAACGATGTTGGGCAATTTCTTTTATCATCATTTTATCGGTTATTTATTAATAAATTGGAAGCTGTATGGTTTATTTTATTTCTCTGATCAGCATTGCAAGGGCTGTATTGGCAGTGCGCACAATGTTGTTTTGCCGGTCGTTACCGAAATGATATTGGTGCGATTTTACTCCATTCTCGGTAGCCATCGCAATGCAAACTGTACCTACGGGTTTATCAGGAGTTCCACCGTCTGGTCCGGCTATTCCTGTGGTTGAAATGCTATAGTCTGCATGCATGGTTTGTTTTGCACCCGATGCCATTTGCTCAGCAACCTGGACGCTTACTGCACCAAACTGTTGCAGTGTTACAGGATCAACCCCTAGTATTTCTGTTTTTAACTGATTTGAGTATGCAACAACCCCCCCCTGATACCAGGCCGAACATCCGGGTATTTGTGTAAATAAATGAGAGATGTACCCGCCCGTGCAGCTTTCGGCTAACGAAAGTTTTTTGTTTCGTTGCAGGAGCAATTGCCCAATATTCATCTGAAAACTTTCATCATTCAACGCAATAATATATTCCGGAATAATTGAACATAATTCTGCATATTTTTTATCGAGCAATTGTGTCTGTTGTATACTTGCTTCGTAAATGCTCAACCTAAGCTTGATAATACCCTGAGATGGAAGAAAGGCCAATTTGAGGGAGGATGGCAGACAATTTTCAAAGCACCTCAGTTTGTCCGCAAGAAAAGCCTCGGGAATGCCGTGTGTTTGGATATACCGATGCTCAACAGGAGGCAACTTATAACATGAAATAAGCCTTGGAATAACTTCTTTCTCCATAAGGTCTTTCATTTCGTATGGTACTCCGGGCAGAGAAATAAGAATTTTTTTTCCTCTGCTGAACCACATCCCCGGCGCAGTACCCATTCGGTTAAGCAATGGAGTACAAGCAGCAGGTACCATTGCCTGATTTCGGTTTGTCTCTGTTAATGGATAGCCACGTTTTTCAACAAAACTTTTAATAAGCTCTAATGATTCATGATGTAATACCAATTCTGTCCCGAAATAGTCGCACAACACATTTTTTGTAATATCATCATTGGTTGGACCTAGGCCTCCGGTCATGATAATAACATCGGTTAACCCAAATGATGAATCGATGGCATTTTGGATATCGGTTTTAACATCACGCACCGAAAGGATACATTGCACTGCAAACCCGAATTGATTCAGGTTATTCCCTATCCATGCCGAGTTTGTATCAACAGTTTGCCCTATCAGCAGTTCATCCCCGATAGTAATAACTGTAATATCCATTGTTATACTTTCAGCCGGTCTTTGAAAGGCTCAAATGTCATAAAATCGGCATGATGAACTAAAAACGCTTCGGTGGTACGCTTTACCATGTCACCTTCACCGGCATGAGTTGCAACGATATGACATACTGCTGCCGGCACACCGCATGCTTCTGCTAACGAAACCCCGCTAAATGGGTGACGGAGGTATTTTCCGTAAATACCGACTTTACTTTTTCCATCAGAACCCATTTCATACTCAAGAAGTTTCCCTACGTCAGCAAGAATAGCTCCCGCAATCAGTACGTCCATGTCAACAGGTAAATCAGCGCCAAAAAACTCTTTGCATTTAACTCCGGCATCACGGGCAATATGCACAACCGCACGTTTATGGTCCATAAAACTTACTTTCAGATCGGGACCTGCAAGCAGGGTAAAAGGTATCTTGCGCAAATCATCGGGAGAAAGAACCGATTTCGATAAGGCAAGTGCCCATGTATTAGTAACCTGTTCACGAAGTTTTGGGTCACTAATCCATTCTAATTCAGGCCAAAGCTCCATGGCTTGTTTTACAAATTTTGCATCCATATTACATTTTTTTTACAAAATTAAAATTTTACCTAAGCCTCCCAATAATAAGAAATGTAACATATAACATATTTTTAAGAAAAATCAGCAATAAAACTCAGAACAATTTGTTTTTTAATTTTACATTGCAATGGGGAGAATATTTTTACATAAATGAGTCCCGAGAAAGAGCAAGAAATAATACGTTGTTTTGTTGAAAACAAGGATGTGGAATCTGCTTTCAGAACAATTGTTGTGGAATATGGTCCGCGTTTGTACAGTCATATTCGAAAAATGCTTCTCCTGCATCACGATACTGACGATGTGTTACAGGAAACATTTATAAAAGCATACCACAACCTCTCAAATTTCCGGCACGACTCAAAAATATTCACGTGGCTTTATAGAATTGCTACCAATGAGACCCTGAATTTTCTGAAAAAAAAGAAACGACAGCATGTTTTTTCTGATTTCGACTATGAAAACTATATGATTAATTCTTTAAAGGAAGACCCATATTTCGATGGTGATGAATTGCAGATTAACATTCAGAAAGCAATTATGAGTCTCCCCGAAAAACAGCGATTGGTTTTTAATATGAGGTATTACGACGATTTGCCGTATCATAAGATTTCCGAAATTTTGGGTACATCCGAAGGTGCGTTAAAAGCATCTTATCATCATGCTGTAAAAAAACTTGAAAAAACCTTAAACCTAACATGAAAACAATTGTCTAAAAAAAGTATTATCATACAAAATGGGAATTAACGGTAACTACATAAATAAAACTGCTTTCAAAGTGCCTGAGGGGTATTTCGATGATTTACCCGATAACATTATGTCGAAAGTTAAAAGGGATCATAAGCCACGTGTAAGAACCATCGATATAATAAAACCCTGGTTGTATATGGCCGCATCCTTTATTGTACTGGCTATATTTATTAAAATTGGGTTGAACCTTGTTGTTGACAAGAAATCTGTGAATCCAGATACTTCAAAGACAGAAAATTTCACAGCATATAACGACTTTGAAGAAAGCCTTTTAAGCGATGAATTGGTTTTTATGGAAGCAATTACTGAAACTCCTCAGGAGGCAGGGATTTCTGAAGTAAGCTCTGAAGCAATTGAGGAGTATCTGTTGAATTATGATTTAACTGCTGAATTAGAGGAATAGAAATATGGAAACAAAAAAAACACTTTTTATTTGTGTCGCAATGCTATTTATTTCGGTAGATGTATTTTCGCAACACACAAACAAAGTTAAAGACGAGGAGAAGATTAAGGCAGAAAAGGTTGCTTTTCTTACAACACAACTTGACCTTACTGTAGCTGAGGCACAGAAGTTTTGGCCATTGTATAATGAGTACGAAAAGAAGAATGACGAAATTTTTAAATCAGAACGGGAATTAAACCGCGATATTAAAGAAAAGTCTGCCTCAATGACCGAAGCCGAATTAGAGCAAAAGCTCGATAAAATGATGCAACTTCAAAAATCGAAGTCAGATTTGTCAGTTGAGTATTATGCGAAGTTTAAATCAGTAATTCCAATAAAAAAAGTTGCAAAATTCTATCAGGCTGAAAGGGAGTTTCGTAAACAACTTCTTCACGAATACGGTAAATGTTATGGGCAGGGAGGAACTGAGCCCGGAGGGCCTCATTAAACCGAAAAACTACCGCTGTAAGATCTCCACTTGTCAATGCATGCTTGCATATCTTTTGGAATCAACGAATCAAACATCATTTCTTTTTTAGTGACGGGATGAATAAATCCCAGAGTTTTTGCATGTAAGGCCTGGCGCGGACAGATTTCAAAGCAATTGGAAACAAATTGTTTGTATTTATTGAATATTGGGCCTTTAAGGATTTGATTCCCCCCATAGTCGGAATCGTTGAAAAGAGGGTGCCCAATATGGCTGAAATGTGCCCTGATCTGATGTGTTCTGCCTGTTTCGAGTTTACATTCAATGTAGGTAACATACCCAAATCGATCCAATACCTGATAATGTGTTACCGCATGTTTGCCATAGCTACCATCTTCGAATACATCCATTATCTTCCGGTCTTTCAGATGACGGCCGATATGGCCGGTAATCGTTCCTTTTTCCTCAGCAGTATTACCCCATACCAAAGCGTGATAGGTGCGGCGTGCGGTATGTTCAAAGAATTGTTTGCCCAGGTGATTTAGTGCTCTTTCGTTTTTACCTATAACTAATAACCCTGAGGTGTCTTTGTCGATTCGATGAACCAGCCCGGAACGCATGTTGTTTTCCGAAAATAACTCATTGCCCTGAAGGTGAAATGCCAAAGCATTGACCAGGGTTCCCTGATAATGCCCAAGACTGGGGTGTACAACCATGCCTGCTCGTTTGTTTACAACCAGAACATCGTTATCTTCATAAACCACTTCAATTGGAATATCTTCCGCTATTAACTCGAATTCGATTTTCGGAAAACTTAACAGAATGGTAATTACATCCGCTGGTTTAACCTTATAATTCGATTTTATGGGCGTATCGTTTACCCTTATATTCCCTGCATCGCTGGCAGCCTGAATTTTGTTCCTCGAAACGTTGGCAATTTTCGAAGCCAGATATTTGTCGATGCGAACCGGGGATTGACCGTTGTCAACAATAAAACGGTAATGCTCAAAAAGTTCTTCCTGATTTTTATAGTCTTCCTGATTGCTGAGGGATGTTGAATCTTCACTCATTTCAGCGTGAAACTACAAATTTTAATGTGCGGATATTTCCACGATCAGCAAAACGAATAAAATATAATCCTTCGGGTAAGGAATGGATGTTTACAAACTCTGTATTATACGATTCCAGGCAAAGCCTTCCTGAAATATCATAAATGGCGCATTTGTCAGGAGATTGACCATTGGTATTTCGAATTGAAATAGCATTGGTTGCCGGATTCGGAAACAATGTATAATTATCGGTATTCTGAGGTTTTACCCATGAAGGATCTGGGTTCACTCCAAAAACTGGTCGCACCATAATGGCTCCCGGTAAAGAAGATGATATCCAATCTCCTTGTGTATTGTAAAACAAGTGTTGCGATGCATCCCGGTTAACATCAAAGCCAACATTAAGCATGTCGTCGGTAGTTTTAATCCATCCTATGTAGAATGTTCCCGTGATCAGCAATGGGGTATCAAGAGCATAATACACAAATTCGTTAATACTGTCGGAATACACAGGTCGTACTCCCAGCTGTTTAGCGAGCGTGTCGCCCGGAACGCCTTCTTCGTCATCCCATACCGTAAAGAAAAAGTAATGGATATTTCCCTCATCGAGCACCTGATTGAAAAAGATATACGCACCGCGGAGTGTGTCGTTTTGCAGGGGAGTAAACTGCAATGCTACTGCAGAGCCGGTAGTTCCCTGTCCGGTAATCCCGTATCCTTTTTCAGCGGAACCATCGTCGTAGGAATAGTAGTTGTAAAACGTCTGGTAGTAACAAATGGTGTCGTTCCACCGGAATGGCCTACGTGCCAGTGTGGTATCAGTTTTAATGAAACCTTTAAGCTCGAACCTCGCTGAATCGACTGTTCCCGAGTTGAACGTGTAATTTACATTCTTAGCATATGATAGCGTGCTAAAAGGTAAAATATTTTCACTGTCGTCGAGATTAGAAAACCCAGTCCCATTTCCCCAAACATCTTTTATTAGCAGTTGGCGATTAATGTTTTGCGTAGTAGGACCATTGTTTTTGTAAACATAAACCAGTGAATCAATGGTATTTAATGAAGCAATTGGTTCAAAGTGATTCCATGGCGCACTTTCGAAATCTTTTATCATGCTCGAGAAATAACTTATAAACGCAACATCCTGAGTTATCGTGTCGTTTTGATTACGTGCTGTGTCGAGCCTGATATAATCGATGTTCCAGCAGTCGGCGTTCGAAATCCAGGACGGTTCGTAGTTACTGCTGATGCTTGCATGGTTTTTAAACCTGAACTGGAATCCTTTTTTTAGAAGCCACTCCTGCGTTATTGGAATGAGTACCAAACGAAACGAATCCATAGCAACACCTCCGTCGGCCTGCCAAACACTTGTCCAGGTAGTATCGGGGGTAGTAAATTCCAGAACAAGCGAATCGCCAACATCAGGTTTATTCCCATAGCCTCCGCACTGATAGTAAAAACTTAGATATACCGAATCGGCAGCAGTGTAGTTGAGGTTAATTGGCCGGGATGTTAAACATTCTGCAGCCGAACTTACCGTTGAAGACAAAAAGGAATAAACAGCCCCTACTGAATCGAGAACATCGAGTGTAGCTACTCCAATGGAAATGGGGTCTTTTGCATAACCGTCGTTAATAAATGCATTTTTATCGATCCATAAATCAGAACTGGGAAAAACAACAGAGTTTGCAAAATCATCGTAAAAAGGCAGTTCCAATGTGTCAGAGTCCATCGTTTCTTTAGTGTTCATTCCCGAAAAGTATGTCCTGCTATAGGTTACCAGCGATGAAGGAACTACGTCGATAAGAACTTCCTGTGTGAACGCAATCAACGAAAAGGCAAAACTTGTCAGTATTAGAAAGCATTTCTTCATAGGTCAAAAAATTATAGGCATCACTCTAAAAGGCAGCCGTGTCGCGCGACAACCAGATATCAACATTAGAACCCAAATTTATAGTATTTATTGTATCAGGCATAGGAGATTGGCGATATACTCGTGCTTCTGCTGAGTCTCTTTTTGTTCTGATACTTTTATCGTAAACCACAGCCCCAACATTGAGGAATTCATCAAGAAGCTTATTGTAAGCTTGATTATATGACATGTTAATTAAATTGGGTACTGTCGCTCTTTCATCGCTTAAGCCAATGCCAAGCACAAGGTCGATACGCGATCCTTTTTTAATTTTTGTTCCTGGTTCAATTTCACGACCTTTGTATAATTGCCTTATCACCACGTTTTCGGCGATATCAGGAACATATTTCAGATTTCCGGCAACCAGTCCGTAAGTTTCGAGCAAGGCATGAGCCTGTCGAAGGGAAACACCCTCCAGAGTTGGCATTTGAACGGTTTCGTCGGATGTAGAGTTGACAATCAGATAAATAGTTCTGCCTTCTTTTACTTTAAACCCGGCCACAGGGTTTTGTTCAGCAACAGCACCCTTATCCACTTCGTCAGAAAAAACTGAATCGGTAATTACAAACTGAAAATTATTATCATCGCACAATTCCTCCGCTTCCTTCATACTCAACCCAACCAAATCTGGTACGGTAACCGACTCTCCGTGATCGGTATATATTCGAAGAAAAAACAAAACTATCCAAGCCAAAACAATAGTAATGGCAACCGCCAATCCAACGTTAATCCAAAGCAGTTTGCTTTTTAACAGACTTAATAATTTACTCATAGACCAAAAACAACTCGGTAAAAATAATCAATTATCAGAAATTCAAAATACACTATCAGCTATTTATTTAATAATTGCACCACGAAAAAATCAAGTGCTGCCCGAAGGTTAATTGGGGCTGTCATTTGAAACTGTAAAACATGTTTTAGTTCGCTTTTACGTTGAAAATTTTATTATCTTGCAACATTATAAGTTCAGTTAAATCGTGAATAAATATTGTAATTGGCTATTCGCATTTTTCATTGAAAAGACTGGAAATACTTTGATTAAACTTTAAACAGACATATTATGAAGAACATTTTTGCGGTTTTAGTTACAGTTGCTATTTTATTTGGCAGTATATCGGTAATGGCTCAAAGTAAAACACTTCAGGGTGGGAGCTCCGACCAGAATAATCCTCCGAAGGAACAGGAGCAGACAGTAGTTAAGAACACCAACTGCGAAAAGACAGTTGTCAAATATGAAAAATTTGCTACACGGTATTTGAAAATTGCCCGTACATTCGAACTTAACCCGAAAAATAAAGCTTTGATTAATTCTGCGGCAAAGTTAACTTCACAGGCTGCTACGTGGGGCACGAGGATTTCATCACTAACATCCTGCGGCGACACTTATCAGCAACGTATTAAAGCCGCCCAGAAAAAGGTGAACGAAGCATCGAAAATAATACAAAAGTTGCAGTAGCGAGTTCTAATTTTTCCGCGCCAGCATAATTCCATCACGAATCGGAATTACTATTTTTTCAAAACTTTTATCTTCTCTTATCAGTTGATTAAACCTAATAATTCCTTGGGTCATTTTATCTCTTGCACCATTAGCGTGTCCTGTTTTTCCATCCCAAAGTACATTGTCGGTTATAAGGTATCCACCTTTACTAATACGATCTTTAAGTAAAACAAACAAGTCAGGGTAAGTTGATTTTTCGGAATCGAGGTATACTATATCGAATATCATGTCCATTCGGGGAATGATCTGAAGCGCATCGCCCACTATAAAGTTTATTTTATTGTTTAGACCAGCCCGCTCAAAGTATTTTTTACATATCGGCTCTAATTCTTCATTAATCTCTATAGTATGAAGCATCGCTTTTTTTTCCAATCCGCGAGCAATACAAATAGCCGAATAGCCCGTGAAGGTGCCAACTTCGAGTGCATTTACCGGCTTAATCATTTGGCAGAGCATGGTCAGTAATTTTCCCTGAAGATTGCCTGAAAGCATTCGTGGGTGTACGGTTTTTAAATGTGTTTCCCTCGATAAGTCGTAAAGGATCTGATCTTCTGCATCGCAAAAAGTTTCAAGATAGTTCTCAAGTTCTTCAGGTAAAATAGACATGGCTTAGCTATAAATCAGGGTTGATAATTTTTCGGGGTAAAGCACTTCGTTGGCTGCGTCCATTAAATCGTTTGCGGTAATCTGATCGATTTTAGAGAACATTGCGCCAATATCCTCAACCTCGTTGAATAAAAGATAGCTTTTACCAATGCTAAGCATTAGGTTTGAGTGTATTTCGAATCCAAGTGCCAACTGACCCATGATTTGTTTCTTTGCTTTCGATAATTGCAATGTTCCAAGCCGATTGTTACAAAGCGTACTGATTTCTTTTTCGATTAAATGCCGGCATTTCGAAATATTTTTTTCATCGGTACCATAATACAGCATAAAGCTACCTGTTTCGGTATAAGGAGTATATACTGACTCGATATTATAGGTGATGCCATGTTTTTCGCGTAATAATAAATTCAACCGGGAATTCATTGCTGGGCCCGCCAAAATATTTGATAACACTATTAGGGCAAGGCGCTTATCATTGCAATATGAGTAAGCTGTATTTCCCATAAGGCAATGTGCTTGATACGTGTTGAAAGAATGAGTTATGGTAAACCTTTTACTCTGAATAAATTTTTCTCTTTTTGAATTTCGGGTACTTTTAGTGTTTGTTTGAAGCGTATTCTGGCAAAGAGATAGAAGTTTTTTGAAGCTGATATTTCCCACACTGGTGAAAACAATATTATCGGTGCTGAAACACCTTTTGATATATTTTTCTATCTGACTGACTTGAATCGATTTAACTGTATTTTCAGTCCCCAGAATCGATTTTCCCAATTCATGAT
Source organism: Bacteroidales bacterium (assembly GCA_017994175.1). GTDB lineage: Bacteria > Bacteroidota > Bacteroidia > Bacteroidales > ML635J-15 > JAGOEF01. Next base: position 29,718 of record JAGOLH010000014.1, read on the forward strand.
TTTCGAAAAGCAACGACTCGAATTCATCGAAAATAAGCTCTGAGGGGTTGTCTTTGTAAGAGTTGATTTCGTCGCAGATAACAAACTTTTCTTTTTGCAGTTCTTTTGCGGGGAACACTGAATTAAATACAATGTCGTTCAGTAACTCGATAGCACGTGGGTAATACTCAGAAAGGAAACTGGCATACAGTGCAGTTTCTTCTTTGGTTGTGTAGGCATCCAATTCCCCACCCACATCGTCGAGCCGGCTTAGAATATGAAAAGCTTTTCGCTTATGTGTCCCTTTAAAAAGCATGTGCTCGGTAAGATGCGCAATTCCGCTCTCATCGTTATTCTCATCCCTTGTCCCTGCATTGATAATGAAACCGCAGTGAGATACAGGCGAATTAGTAACCAAATGTATTACCCTGATACCGTTGCTAAGTGTAGCAATGTTAAATTCCATCGTATGCAAAATCAGGGATTAATGTTTCACTATTTTGAATGTCTGAACAGCCTCCGGACTTTCGACATGCAACAGGTACAACCCTGATGGGAATGCCGATAGGTTGACTTGAATTGCAGCAGAGTTGCACAAAAACAGTCGCTCAGTAAAAATCAAATTCCCGGTGATATCGAATATCCGGATAGATGTCTGTTGTGCAGAAGTAGCCATAAGTTGAACATATAAGAATTCCTTTACCGGATTATTGTAGGTTACAAGGGGTTTATTTGCTGAAGGCATTGGTATATCGTTTGAAGCACCTACAACGAAATCAGCGTAAACCGGCAGGTGGTCGCTCATACCCACCAATGCATTCAATACGTTCGAAGGAACACTGTTGTTGTTTCCGTTGTTTATCGATTCATTGAAGTGAAGGCCATCCTGTCCAAGCGTTGCATAAGAGTCTTCGATATACTTTACTCCTGAGGCTCCGGAAATAATATCATCATCCACCAACATGATATCGAACCTGTCGTCCATTCCGCCACTTGCCTTGCAGTCATCGCCCTGACTGCTGGTAGATTGTGTGTGGTAATTGCGGAAACTGTAATTGTTGTTCCATGCACCTAACTGGTTTATTGGGTCGTAGAAACGATATTCGAAATTGCTGCTGTTTATAAGTTTCTGAAACCCCGTTTCTGTGCTCGAGTAAATATTCAAATCGCCAAGAAAAATGAAGTTGTCATTGCCCCCCATTTCATCAATTTTACTCATTACCGAGTCGATCATCTGGGCTCTTTCAGCAATATCATCATCGTAGGACCCGGCTTTAAGATGCGCAGGTATTACATACACATATACGGCAGGGTTGGTGTTTTTAACTCGGAGTTTATATATATTGAAATCACGGGCTGCATCGGTATTGATGTTATACAACTCATAATCTTCGTAAAACTTGTTTTTGTTGAAAAATAAAAAGCTGGTCAGACTTCCCGAACCATAAGGGTAAGCCGTGCTGATATAATAGTTCCTTCCATCTGAGTTTAACACACTGCCTTTAAGCCGGTAGTTGGTAGCATTATCTCCTTTTACCTCGTTGAAGGCAATGATATCGGGCAGGGTATATGCAATTATTGTTTTCAGGTAGGCATCCTTGGTATCAACGTTGTTGTTAGAATTTGTACAATAGCTATTATACAGATTGTAATATAGTAAATTATAGGTCATTACCCTGATTGTATCCTGAGCCGCGGCAAAAAGGCAAAAAGAACTCAGTAACAACACAAAAGAAATTTTTTTCATGACTCCAGTTTGCCGCAAAGGTAATGATTTAAATGTCGCTCCGTTATAAATGAAGAAAATCCAAACGAAAAGGTAATTAGTCGGTTTTTTGAAGGTCATTTTTTAAGTCCTTTAAAAACCCTTGTATTACAGGATCGTGCTGCTTTAGAAATTTATCGAACACCTCAATAAAACGCTTTCCCTGAGGGGTAAGAGCAGAACTGCCACCGGCAGCCCCACCTCTTTGGCGGTCAATCAAATCGAAGCCAAGTATTTCTTCTATTCTACGCAGATTGTCCCATGTTTTTCGATACGACAACCCCAACTGCTCAATGGCCAGCTTTAATGAACCTGTCTCTTCAATTTTTTTTAGTAATCTATATTTGCCTTCACCAAGCACCCCTTCACCATTTTCAGTCTCAAGCCAAATTTTGTACTTGAATTTAAGTTCCGAAAAATCAGTACTCATGTCGTTTGTTTTTGAATATTAACCAAAGTTAACGAAATTACGAAATACGTAAGTCATTAAAAACATCTTTTTGTTTGATTATCTTTATTGGAATTTTAAAGACAATTTCTTATGAACAACAAAAGAAACGGTATGCAAGAAAAATTAGGACTTAACGATGCCGCCAAATTCCGCAAAGTTATGCCAGAGAGGTATTTTTCTGTTACTGACCCTGAAGATTTCAGGCAACACGAGGTGTTTTTGAACAAATTCGAAAAAGCAGGCAACCAGGCATGTCTGTATCATTACAAAGGCGATATCGAAGAATTTGTATTCCATGAGTACAACACGGTGAAACTGCGTGAGCAAATTGCAATAGCAACCAAAACGCTTCATGCAAATGAACTTTTGTACAGAATATTCCCAAATAAACAGACCGGATTCATGTTGACGAGTATTTATAAGGATATAATGCTTTCCGACCGCTCGGTGGAATTTAATCCGCCTGTGTTCAGTAATGAGGAATCGTTGTTTTTTGATTCAGGAAGATTGAAGACACATATTATATGTAACTATTCGCAACAAAATCGAATATTCGAAATCAAATGCATCAATGTTGCCCATAAAACAATGCTTTCCAATTTGTGGGAAACCATCGAAATGCATGAAATAAATGTAGATTTTACTGAGGTTTGGAGAATTAAAAATGTATCTGCAAAAGTGAATTCATTTTATTGCATTACACTACATTTTGCATCGGATTATTGTCTCGAAGAAATTGAATCAGTACGCATGGATTTTCTGCGTTATATTCAGCACTATACTGTTCCGATGAGCATTTTCGACTTGGTAGGCCCTTCAATGGTGGGTCCTTCAAGCTCACATACTGCAGGTGCGAACCGCATTGGACAGATTGCCCGTAGCATTATTGCAGCAAAGCTGACTCAGGGTGAAACCATAAAAGACATATCGGTTAAACTTCTGGGCTCGTTTCGCGACACGGGAGTGGGACATAGAACTCCTGCAGCAATAGCTGGGGGGCTTTGGGGTTTGGCTACCGATCACCCGGATATGCTTTCTCATGGAGATCCGGAATTTCTTTGTGAAAACGGAATAGTAATCGCCGGACAAAAACTTCACTTTTTGGGATTTTTAAAAGGTGAAATTGATGAAGAAGTAAAATATCAGGCAGATAATAACATGAATATTGCTGAAATCATTTTCAACACTGATATAAAACCCTATACAATTACAGGATTTTCAATTGGCGGAGGAAATGTCGAAATACGCTACTTTAACACACCACTGGCAAAACCGATTAATGGTAAGACTGATTTTTATCTTAACGGAGATACAATTGTGGATGTGCAGAATTACAACGGAACTTTACCCGTGATACAGTCAATTTTCGGTAAGTCGCAGCCTGAGAGTAATTATATTATGCCTTTTAATACTTTTGAAGAGTTGCTGACCCATTCTGATGAAACCAGTATGAGTATTGATGAAATAGCCCTTCAGGTGGAAAGAAATTTACAGCAATGCTCAGAAGAATACATCCTTCAACAAATGAAGTACTACTTCAATATTATGCTACAATCAGCCGGTGATGGAGTTCTAAGCAAGGAACTTTCAATGCTGAAGCTTTCGGGTGACGATGCTTATAAGATTTATAGCCTTATTGATAAAAGCCCGCTTTTTTGCAATATTTATGGAAGAGCTGTGGCTTATGCAACCGCAGTAAATGAGTTGAATGCAAAAAGTGGAGTTATCGTAGCCTGTCCAACAGCCGGATCTTGCGGAATATTGCCTGGTGTATTGAAATCGTATTGCGAGTTTAAGCAAGCTGAAGAAGATGCGATGCTTCGCTCTTTGATAGTTGCCGGTTTTTTGGGTATGCTTCTTTTTAATGATGTTACCACGGCCGGAGCCGATTATGGGTGTCAGGCAGAGGTGGGTGCTGCGGCAGCGATGGCTGCATCTGCTTTATGTTACCTCGAAAACGGAAATTCATATCAAATTGTAAATGCTTTTACATTAGCTATCAAAAATAGCCTGGGATTGATTTGCGATCCTATTGCCGGACTTGTTGAAGTGCCTTGTGTAAAACGTAACGGTATATATTCTTCAGTAGCTATAAGCGCTGCACTGATGGCTCTTTCCGGTGTAAAATCGTATGTATCTCCTGATGAGGTTATACTAACTATGCGGGAAGTGGGAGAACGAATTAACAGCGATTATAAAGAAACTGCGAGGGGTGGCCTTGCCAGAACCCGCGATGGAAAACATGTCGAAAAATTATTCGAATCTGAAGTTAAAAAATTCTTTAATTAATATATGAATTTACACATGCCTTTGCCTTAAATGAATATATTATAAGTGGCTGCTTACTCAGGTTTCTAAAATGCTAATCTTAATGTCAGCTGTTTAATTGTACTTTAACAGAATAATGTCGATATTTGGTTATTACTGTCGCTTACCCAAAACCCGACCATATGAGAAATATTAAACTGTGTGCAATCTTACCGTTAATTCTGATTTTTTCCAACGCTATTGGGCAGATATACGGGCGTATTGGTTATAATGCAGGAGGTATCATTACCCCTCAGTTCAACGATGTTGTAGATATTTACAACGAAAACCGCCCATACCTCGATAATCAGATGAATCATGTGGTATTACTGCATGGTGCAGTGTTTGGAATTGGATATCACTTTCAGGGAAGTAACGTAAGTAACGAATTTACATGGAGCAATCATCACGCGGTGATTTCATCTGGGGGTATTGACCCGAACACCAATGAATACACAACCCGTGATGTGAAGTATAGGCACAATTGTCTCACGTATGGTGTGCATTTCCGTATTAAAAAGTTCCCCATTCTTTGGTGGGGGTTATCGGTTGACATAGATAATTACCGGCAGTTTACCAGAATTAATGATGATAAATACTCATGGCTTGATAAATCGGTTATTGTGGAAGATAAGATCTATGTTATTTTTGATTTGCCAATAAGCGATGCTATTTCAGTTCAGTTTCAGCCCTATTTTCAACTACCCTGGTGGATTGCCGTAGAATATGATCAATTTGTTGACCTTGCATTAAATGTTCCCTATTGGGATGGATATTCATTAACCAGTTTCCCGAAAAACTACGGTTTGTTCGTTACTTTCAGGTTTGGCGGAAACAACTATGGGGATAATTAAAATCCTATCATTATTTTGTTTATATTTTAAAGTTGAATTTGACCGAAAAGTCACGCTCAAATTCAAAATTTCACAATCTTTGTGAAACATAACTTCGTGATATGGATAAACAAAAAGCTTTTGAAAGAATTACTTATCTGCGGAAAGAACTAGAACACCATAACTATTTGTATTATGTGTTATCTCAGCCTCAGATAAGCGATTACGATTTCGATGTATTTATGAAAGAGCTTGTTCAACTCGAACAGGCTTTCCCTGAATTTGACGACCCCAATAGCCCTGCAAAGCGGGTTGGAAGTGACCTGAGTAACCGGTTTACTCCGGTAAAGCACATCAGCCCAATGTTATCGCTTGGGAACACCTATTCCCGCGAAGAGGTAGAAGCGTTTCATCATAGAGTGGTTAAAGCTCTTGGGTTGCAGCCGGAATATGTTTGTGAGCTCAAATATGATGGTATTTCAATCAGTCTGCATTATGAGAATGGCCGCTTACAACGTGCTATTACCCGTGGCGATGGTTTGCAGGGCGATGATGTTACCGAAAACATACGTACAATCCGAAGTATTCCACTTACATTAATAGGCAGCGATTATCCGGAGGTTTTCGAAATCAGAGGAGAGGTATATATGCCCCGCAAAGTTTTTAATCAACTCAACGAACAGCGCAGTTCATCAGGTGAAGCCTTGTTTGCAAATCCGCGCAATGCTGCTGCAGGCACAGTGAAACTGCTTCAGTCATCGGAAGTGGCAAGAAGGAAGCTGGATTGTTACTTGTACTATTTAATAAGTGATCAGCTCCCATATAATGAACATTTCGCCAGGCTTAAAAAAGCACGTGAATGGGGATTCCGTATCCCTGAACACATTGTCAAATGTTCAGGAATTGGCGACGTCTTCGATTACATCGATTATTGGGACCAAGAAAGGAAAAATTTGCCTTTCGATATAGATGGAATTGTAATTAAGGTGAATTCATTGGAACAGCAGGAATTATTGGGCTTCACTGCTAAGACCCCGCGATGGGCAATTGCCTATAAATTCAAAGCAGAAGAAGCAGTTACTGAACTCATTAGTGTTGATTATCAGGTTGGGCGCACTGGGGCAGTTACCCCTGTGGCGAACCTGAAACCGATTCTTCTTGCGGGTACGATCGTCAAGCGTGCAACATTGCATAATGCTGATCAGATGTCTACTTTGGGCTTACGCATTGGCGACCGTGTGAGAGTGGAAAAAGGAGGGGAAATTATCCCTAAAATCACAGGTATTGCACTGCAAAACGAAAGTGCTTTACCTATAGAATTTATCACGCACTGCCCTGAGTGCGGTTATTTATTGCAACGAAATGAGGGTGAGGCCAAACATTTCTGTCCCAACGATGATCAATGCCCCCCACAGATTAAAGGAAAGATTATTCATTTTATCAGTCGTAAGGCATTGAACATTGATTCGCTTGGGGAGGAAACTGTAGAACTGTTCTATAACAAAGGACTAATCAGTGATATTGCCGATCTATACACAATTAGCCGCAACGATATACTCCCTCTTGAACGCTTTGCCGAGAAATCGGCTGATAATATTATCGAAAGTATTGCAAAATCGCTTGAAGTACCTTTTCACAGGGTGCTCTTTGGTTTAAGCATTCGTTTTGTCGGGGAAACTGTAGCAAAAAAACTTGCCGAAGCTTTTCGTAATATCGATGCTTTAATGAGTGCCAACACCGAAGAGCTTATGGCTGTTGATGAAATAGGAGAAAAAATTGCTGAAAGTGTCATTGAATACTTTTCGAAACCAGAACATAGGCAATTGATTGAAAGACTTCGGTCATACGGTTTGCAGTTTGAACAAGCCGGGGAACATGTACTTACCCATAAATTGGATGGCAAAAGCATTGTAATCTCCGGGGTATTTAACAAATATTCGCGCGAAGAGCTGAAGAAACTGATCGAAATGCATGGTGGAAAAAACACAGGTAGTATTTCATCAAAAACCGATTTTGTTCTTGCAGGCGAAAATATGGGGCCTGCAAAACTCGAAAAAGCAGTAGAACTAGGTGTGGCAATAATTAGTGAGAATGAATTTCTTGCAATGATTGAAGCTTAAAAAAACTTGATTAAATAACCTTTTACCACTCAAGAAAAAAAATCACATGTGAGCACTTAATTGTTAGTAAAAGCTTTTGGTTGTACCTAGTTTTCTAAAACATCTTTTCCAAATTTGTAACAATAAATTAAAATCTTCGTTATGGCTCGTGATGTAACATCGGTATCGAAATATTATGCAATAAGCATTATAGGGGTGCTGTTCTTTATTTTCGGATTTGTTACCTGGTTAAATGCAACTTTGATTCCCTATCTGAAAATAGCGTGTGAGCTTACAAACCTCGAGTCTTTATTTGTTGCATTTGCCTTTTATGTTTCTTATTTTGTTTTAGCATTGCCATCGTCATGGGTGCTGGGTAAAACCGGTTTTAAAAATGGAATGTCGCTCGGTTTAATAGTTATGTCGATTGGCTCGATCATTTTTATTCCGGCGGCGATGATGCGATTTTATCCATTGTTCCTTACAGGATTGTTTGTACAGGGAGCAGGCCTTTCAATACTTCAGACGGCATCAAATCCGTATGTCACAATTATTGGACCCATTGAAAGCGCTGCAAAACGAATCAGTATAATGGGCATTGCAAATAAAATTGCAGGAATTATCAGTCCACTGATTTTAGGAACCATTGTATTGAAAGATGCCGACACTATCACCGATAAAATTACAACCATGAGTCTTGCTCAGCGGACTGCTGAATTGGATTTACTTTCGCAGCGGGTAATAGTACCTTACATTGTCATTGCAGTAGTTTTACTGATTCTGGCACTTCTGGTTAAGGCAAGTAAACTGCCCGAAATTGACAAATCCGGAGATTCTGATAAGAGTGGAATTTCACGATCATCAATATTTAAATATCCCTATTTGTGGCTGGGTGTATTGTCAATTTTCCTTTATGTTGGTGCCGAAGTGATATCGGTTGATACTATTATTAATTACGGTAAATCAATAGGAATTAAGCTCGAAACGTCTCGTTTTTTTGCTTCTTTTACTCTTTTTGCCATGGTAGCCGGCTATTTGATTGGTATTGCAGCTATTCCGCGACTTATTTCGCAATCAAAAGCTCTTTTCTATGCAACCGCACTTGCTTTAGTGCTAACGGTGCTTGCTGTGGTTACATCCGGGATAACCTCTGTTATCTTTATTGCGTTACTGGGACTTGCCAATGCTGTGATGTGGCCTGCCATATGGCCTCTTTCAATCGAAGGTTTGGGAAAATATACAAAAACAGGCTCAGCGCTCCTGATTATGGGTATAGTTGGTGGTGCAACAATCCCTTTATTGTATGGTGCACTTAGTGATCTGCATCCCATAGGAACGCACTATGCCTACCTAATAATTATTCCTTGCTATGCGTTTATTATGTTTTTTGCTCTCAAAGGGCATCGTTATGGTAAATAGCCATTGAGAAAAACTTGAAATCCAACGTTCTCTGAGAGAAACTCCATCCACAATTCACCATTGGGGTTACCCTTGAAAATAAAATAGTCTAATTGCTTTGCAAATAAGAAAAAAACACTACTTTTGCGGCTCGAATTCTAACTATAAATAATGTCTAACTTATTAATCTGAACTAATTACAATTATGACAGAAAACGAAAACAATCTGATTCAGGACGAAAGTTTGGATCAAAATCAAAACGAAACTTTAGCAACCAGTCAGCAAACTGCAGAAGAAAATGTTGAAACCCCTGTTGCAGAGGAGGTTAAAGCAGAGGTATTAGAACCGGTTGCCGAAATGCCAAAAACAAAAAAATCCACAAAAGGTTTTGTTTTTGACACAAAAGAAATTAAACCTTTAGATGATTTCAACTGGGAAGTGCTGGGTAAAAGAGATGAATCATACACCCTGAAACAGCGCAGTGAGTTGGAAGAACTCTACAATCACACTTTATCAACCGTGCACGAAGGCGAAGTTTTCGACGGCACCGTTGTTGCAATGAATAAACGCGAAGTGGTTGTAAACATCGGCTACAAATCGGAAGGCGTTATTAATGCTAATGAATTCCGCTATACACCCGACCTTAAAATCGGCGATAAAGTGGAAGTGTATGTCGAAAATATGGAAGACGGCAACGGACAGTTGTTACTTTCACATAACAAAGCCAAAGCACTCCGTTCCTGGGAACGTGTGAACAAAGCTCATGATAACGATGAAATTATTAAAGGTTACATTAAATGCCGTACAAAAGGCGGTATGATAGTAGATGTATTTGGGATCGAAGCATTCCTGCCAGGGTCTCAGATCGACGTGAAACCAATACGCGACTACGATGTATATGTCGACAAAGTAATGGAATTCAAAGTTGTGAAAATTAATAATGAATTCAAAAACGTAGTTGTATCACATAAAGCTCTTATTGAAGCAGAACTTGAAGAACAGAAAAAGCTTATTATTTCCAAACTCGAAAAAGGCCAGGTTCTCGAAGGTACTGTAAAGAATATCACTAGCTATGGTGTATTTATCGATCTTGGTGGTGTTGATGGTCTCATTCACATTACCGATCTTAGCTGGGGTAGGGTTAATCATCCCGAAGAAATTGTTACCCTGGATGAGAAAATAAACGTGGTAATTCTCGACTTCGACGACGATAAAAAACGTATTGCACTTGGCTTGAAACAGCTTACACAGCATCCGTGGGATTCTCTTGATGCGAACATTAAAGTTGGTGATAAAGTAAAAGGTAAAGTTGTGGTAATTGCCGATTATGGTGCATTTGTAGAAATATCAACCGGTGTTGAAGGCCTTATCCATGTTTCGGAAATGTCATGGTCGCAGCACCTTCGCAGCGCACAGGAGTTTATGAAAGTAGGAGATGAGGTTGAAGCTGTTGTTCTAACTCTCGACCGCGACGAACGCAAAATGTCGCTGGGTATTAAACAGCTATTCCCAGACCCATGGGAGAAAATCGAAACCAAATACCCAATCGGATCGAAACATGCTTCCAAAGTTCGTAACTTTACCAACTTCGGCGTATTTGTTGAACTCGAGGAAGGTGTGGATGGACTTGTTCATATTTCAGATTTGTCGTGGACAAAGAAAATTAAACATCCTGCTGAGTTTACAAGCATCGGTGCTGATCTCGAAGTTGTTGTTCTTGAAATTGACAAGGAAAACCGCCGCCTGAGCCTTGGGCATAAACAGGTTGAGGAAAATCCATGGGATGTTTTCGAAACAATTTTCTCACTCGATTCAATACACGAAGGTACTATTGTTGAAATGAACGACAAAGGCTCTATCATTGCACTCCCATATGGCGTTGAAGGTTTTGCAACCCCAAAACATCTGGTGAAGGAAGATGGTACCCCTGCAAAAGTTGACGAAAGAATCAACTTTAAAGTGATTGAGTTCAATAAAGATGCTAAAAAGATCTTCGTTTCTCATAGCAGGATTCATGAAGACGAAAAACGTGAAAAAGCTGAGGAAGAACGTAAGGCAAAACAAAAAGAGTCGGGAACAGCTCCACGCAAAACCAAACCTGCTTCCGATAAAATTGAAAAAAACACCTTAGGTGATATGGTTGATCTTGATGAAATAAAGAAGGAACTAGCCAAGAAGCAAAAATCGAAAGAATAATAGGAAAAATGCCGGTTAATACCGGCATTTTTTTACATTGTTCCCGCAATGAAATTCGAAATCCAAATACTGGGAAGCTCCAGTGCCTTGCCAACCTCGAAGCGTTTCCCATCGGCACAGGTTGTGAGCTACAATAATACTCCAATGCTGGTCGATTGTGGAGAAGGAACGCAAATACAATTACGTAAATACGGTATCAGCTTTCTACAGATCGAACATATATTTATCTCACACCTTCACGGCGACCACTACTTTGGTATTTTTGGACTCCTTACAAGTATGAATATGCTTGGAAGGAAGAAAGCTCTACACTTGTATGCTCCCCCGGAACTTCATAAAATTCTGAATTCAATCTGGCGATTAACAGCTACAGCGCTTCTTTTCGAAGTAAAATTTCACCCATTGAATTCTCCGGACTTTGTGCTTTTAGTGGAAACCCGCTACCTAATGGTCTATTCCTTTCCTTTGGAACACAGCAAAGCAAACTGGGGATTTAAATTTTGCGAAAAGCAATTCCCACCTAAAATTAAAAAGGAGGCAATAGAAATGTATAAGCCCGGAATTGCTGAGATCCATGAAATAAAACAGGGAAACGATCTTGTTTTATTTGACGGAACCATTATTCCAAATGAAGAATTGGTTTTTGATTCCCCCCAGCCTCGTACATACACATACTGTTCCGACACACTATATATCAAAAACTTGCATGATAGAGTTGGTGAAGTAGATGTATTGTATCATGAAGCTACATTTGCCTCTGATGCTGAAGCTTTGGCAAAAGCAACTTTTCATGCCACTGCCTCACAGGCTGCTATGGTTGCAAAATGCACGAATGCCAAGGCACTGATAATTGGACATTATTCCACAAGGTATCCCAGTGTTGAATTTTTAAGACATGAAGCTCTTCAAGTATTCCAACCAGTTTTTCTGGCCGAAGAAGGGACTTGTTTTATAATAGATCAACAGACCCGATTACTGAGCATCTCAAATGACGAAGACAAAAAAAAGCCCTGACTTGTGTCAGGGCTTTTTTTATATTTCCCATGTGTCGCCGGAATTCAGTAAATCGTCGACATTTTTAATTTGGGCAGTGTCTTTTGCGTAACTAATTTGTTCTTCCACCAAATCATCGTATGTGGGAAAGCTTGCAGCTCTAATTACACCCAAGGCTATCGGATATGTTGGAGGCTTTAGTTTCGCCAACATCAAATGAATACCAGGATCTTTCTGATGCATATCGTGAACAAGGATATCCTTTTCTTTAATTCCTTTTTCACCGATTGTTACAACCTGCAACCCATTTTTACCCAAAATTATACCCTTGTTTCTGTCTTTCCCAAAGATCATGGGCTGACCGTGCTGCAACAACAACTGATTATCATCTCTAACATCACGTCCGGTAATCAGCTTATGGGTACTGTCGTTGAAAATCACACAGTTCTGCAGGATCTCCACTATCGAAGTTCCATCGTGACGGGCAGCTTCGAACATTACTTCAGTCATGTGTTTGGGGTTTGTGTCGATTGTTCTGGCAAAGAAAGTTCCCTGAGCACCCATAACCAATTCTCCCGGGTTAAATGGTTGTTCAATTGTTCCCTGAGGTGATGTTTTTGTTTTTGAACCCATAGGCGATGTGGGAGAATATTGCCCCTTCGTTAATCCGTAAATCTGGTTGTTGAACAACATAATATTTACGTCGATGTTGCGCCGGATAATGTGTATGAAATGATTCCCCCCAATTGCCATTGAGTCGCCATCTCCCGTGGCAATCCAAACACTAAGATGAGGGTTTGCAATTTTTACACCTGATGCTATAACGTTAGCGCGCCCATGAATCCCATGAAATCCGTATGTGTTTACATAATACGGGAATCTCGATGAACATCCAATACCCGAAACAATGCAGAAATTTTCTTTCTTGTATCCTATTTCAGGAAACACTTTTTCGAGTGAGGCCAAAATTGCATGGTCGCCGCATCCCGGACACCACTTTACCATCTGGTCGCTGACGAAGTCCTCTTTAGTTAATGGAACTTCACTTCTGTCTATTGTGAAATTGTTTTCAAAGCTCATAATGACCTCCTATAAAAGTTTTGTGAATTGTTCTTTAAGCTCTAATGTTGTAAAAGGTAATCCCTGAATTTTGTTGTATTGCAGGTAATCGTGTTTCGGGAAATTCATCCGTAAGTAATTAACAAATTGACCGGCATTGAGCTCGCAGACTATTATTTTCTTGAATTTGCCAAGTACTTTGCCCGTATTCTTTGGTAAGGGTGATATATAACTGAAATGCGCATGCCCAACTTTCATTCCCTGAGCGAATAGCTCCCCAACGGCTGTTGATACCGAACCTTTGGTACCGCCCCAGCTAACCACCAGCAAATCGCCTGATTTTGCATAATCGATAGTTTGCTCGGGGATATAGTCAGCAATCTTTGTTACTTTATCAGCTCTGAGTTTAACCATTAATTCATGATTCATTGGATCAGTCGACACATTTCCCGTTACATTTGTCTTCTCAAGGCCTCCAATGCGGTGACGCAATCCTTCTGTGCCCGGAATCGCCCAACCGCGAGCTAGTGTTTCAGGATTTCTGAGATATGGTTTGTAATCTTTATCATTTGCTGGAACAATGGGCGGCTTAATAGCAGGAAGTTCTGCCATTTTGGGGATCTTGAAAATTTCGGATCCCTGACCCATTTGGCCATCAGTGAGCAGTATAGCAGGCGTCATATGTTCCATCGAAAACTTAGCGGCTTCAAATGCTTTTATAAAGCAATCGGACGGGCTTGATGCTGCCAAAATGAATAGTGGTGCTTCTCCATTTCTTCCAAACAATGCCATATATAAATCGGATTGTTCCGATTTGGTAGGCAATCCGGTTGATGGGCCTCCTCGCTGTACATCTACAACGACCAGCGGTAATTCTGCTATTACAGCCAACCCAAGGGCTTCGGTTTTAAGAGAAAGACCAGGTCCGGATGTAGTGGTACATGCGAGCGCACCTGCATAAGAAGCCCCAATTGCCGAGCAAATTCCTCCAATTTCGTCTTCTGCTTGAAATACCTTGGCTCCCAGCGATTTGTGTTTTGCCAGCTCCATCAGAATTTCTGTTGCAGGAGTAATTGGATAAGAGCCTAAAAACAGCTGACGCCCTGATTTTTCTGAAGCTGCAAGCAAGCCCCATGCTGTGGCAATATTTCCGGTAATGGTGCGATATCTCCCTTTTTCGATTTTTGTTACAGGAGTGTGAATCCTCGAGAAATTAATCTCACTGGCTTCAGCGAAAATATATCCAGCTTTGGCAGCTGCTTTATTCGCCAATGCAAGTGTCGGGTTCCCTTTAAATTTCTTATTGATTACATAAAACGACTTTTCCAGATCGTAGTCGCAAATATAAACAACCATGCCCAATGCAAACATGTTTTTCGTACGGGCAGCTGATTTGTTGTCTATATCAAGGTGCTGACAAGCATCTACCGAAATAGAAGTCATGGGAGCTTTAATGATTGTAAAACTACTTAAACTTCCATCTTCAAGCGGATTCGATTTGTAGCCTGCTTTTTCAAGCGCTTTTGGAGTGATGCTATCGGAGTCGATAATAATGGTTCCACCTTTTTTAGCAAACTTGAAGTTTGCGGCCAGAGATGCAGGGTTCATGCATACCAGTATGTCGCATTCATCACCGGAAGTTTTTATGTTGGCGCCTTTATTTACCTGAAATCCTGAAACACCGGCAACGGTATCCTGAGGTGGGCGTATTTCAGCCGGATAATAGGGAAAAGTCGCTAAATCGTTGCCAATCAGGGCAGAAATGTCAGCATACATGGTCCCTGCCAGCTGCATACCATCCCCTGAATCACCGGCAAATTTTACGACAACAGATTCAGCCTGTACAACACTATGATTTTTAGCCATTGTAATATTGTTTTGTTTGTTGGGGCAAATTTAATACTTTATATGAATGGAGTACCTGAATATGTATTTTTTTATATCTTTATAAATGAGGTAAGTGTTAGTAAATCAAATATTTATAATAAAACTATTTTAAAACATAATATGCAGATTTGCTTTCATATTTTATTTCCTGCCTCATTGTGTTCTAGTTAGTATTTATTTTGCAATACGATTAATTGCAAAATCATTCACTGTCTGTATAAGTGTCAACGGTTGTCGCTTTGCCTAAATCCACATTATAAGCAAATCCCATCCGCTTACCAGTTTTAACTTTCGATTTGTTAATTTTTTCTTTCATTACTTCGACCGTTGAAATTTTTACGTCTTCGTAAGGGGGAACAAGTAAATCGAATTTCAGTGCATAAATTATAGTGGACTCAATCATCATCCTTAGGTTTTCGTAAGAAACCATGTTTTTACCAAAAGCCGGGTAGTAAAATCCTAACTCACGTCTGCCTTCAACAAAAAAACTGCCTTCCATGTTCACAAACATTCGACCAACCAGGTACCCAAGGTCTTCCAGTCTTTGATATTTAAAAGAGTCTGCAAGAAAATTATAGATGTTAATTATCCCAGAATATGTTTTTATGGGCTCATTCTTTGCCTCCGGATTGCGCCAAATGGGATGATTATAGTCAAACTCAAAAATATTGGAATGCATATTAAAAATAAGTAAATCACCGGCCACCTTAATCTCGGCCTCAAACATGCCCCTGTCGCGGTACTCAAGCATTATACGCTCATCTGATCCTTTAAGTGCTTCATTATATTCATCTACTATATTTTGCAAAATACTTTTAATGATTTTAAAAGCTGCTTTTGTTTGATCGTAAACAATTTGTTTTGTTGAAGATTTTTCTTTCAGTGTAGCAACAATTTGTGCTTTTATATTCTGACTATTGTTCATAATTCGTGTTTTTAATATGATTTTGCAAATAACACCCGTTGTTTTGAGGGTTTTCCAGTTACAATGCAGCGCCCTTCTTCTTTATCCCCGTTCACAGGAATACAGCGCAAAGTAGCTTTTGTTTCTTCCTGTATCTTCAATTCTGTTTCGGTAGTTCCATCCCAGTGTGCCCAGATAAAACCCGGTTTGTTTTCGAGTATTTCTTTAAATTCTTCGTATGTTTCAGCATAATAAGTGTTTGCATCTCTTCGGGCAATCGCTTTGTTGTATATTTCCTCTTGAATCGTCTCCAATAGCTCGGGAATATGACTTATTACATCATCTTGCGAAATATTGTATTTTTCAAGAGTATCGCGACGACAAATTTCACAACTATTATTCTCCATATCCTTCGGACCAATTGCTATCCTTACGGGGATACCCTTAAGTTCGTATTCCGAGAACTTAAAGCCAGGACGCAGGTTGTCACGATCGTCGTATTTAACGCTAATGCCTGTTTTTCTGATTTTTTCTGCAATATTTCGCGCTGTTACACCAATTTGCTCCAACTGTTCGTTGTTCTTATAAATAGGTACAATCACCACTTGCAAAGGAGCCAGTTTTGGAGGCAGGATCAGTCCGTTGTCATCGGAATGTGCCATTATTAGTGCCCCCAGCAGCCGTGTTGAAACGCCCCATGAGGTTGCCCATACAAATTCTTCTTTATTGTCTTTATTCAAGAACTTCACATCAAAAGCTCTTGCAAAATTCTGACCTAAAAAATGAGAAGTTCCTGCCTGAAGCGCTTTTCCGTCCTGCATGAGGGCTTCAATTGCAAAAGTTTCGATAGCTCCTGCAAATCTCTCGTTATCCGATTTCGTGCCAATGTGGACCGGTAATGCCATCCAGTTTTTTGCGAAATCGGCATAAACACCAATCATTTTTTTAGTTTCATCAATGGCCTCTTCTTGTGTTGCATGTGCCGTATGCCCTTCCTGCCACAGGAATTCGGCAGTTCGAAGAAACAAGCGGGTTCTCATTTCCCATCGCACAACATTAGCCCATTGGTTAACAAGCAAGGGTAAATCACGGTACGACTGTATCCAGTTGCGATAGGTATTCCAAATTATTGTTTCTGATGTTGGCCGTATTATCAGTTCCTCTTCCAGCTTGGCTTCAGGGTCAATCACAAGATTGCCGGTTTCATCATTTTTTAAACGATAGTGAGTAACAATTGCACATTCTTTGGCAAAGCCCTCTACATGTTTTGCCTCTTTGGCAAAAAACGATTTGGGTATGAATAAAGGAAAATATGCATTTTGATGCCCCGTTTCTTTAAACATCGTATCGAGCGCAGATTGCATTTTTTCCCATATTGAGTATCCATAGGGTTTAATAACCATACACCCTCTTACTGCTGAGTTTTCCGCAAGGTCTGCTTTAACAACAATGTCGTTATACCATTGAGAGTAATTTTCTGCTCTGGAAGTCAGTTCTTTTGCCATTTTTGGTACAAATTTTGTTACGTTTTCAGAAAAATTGAATCATGTTACAAAGTGCCAAATCTATAAAAAATAAAGTTATCATGAAAACACATGTACTTTTATTCGTTTTTGTGCTTCTGTTAGTCGCCACATCTTGCACAACATCGTTCTACACCTCAGTTGGAGGTGAATACGACGATGTATATATGACAAAAAGCGACAATAATAATAACCCACAGAACGCTGTAACCGACAACTCGGTTGACGAAGACAAAGCTGTGTATGAAACAGTTTACCAGGAAGAATTCGATTCTGGCAATACTTATTCAGAAGATACCACGATAAACGAGTATTACAACCAGGGAGAGAATTATTCCGAGAGTTCCGATTATTATAATTACGACTATCCCGATGGCAACTCGTATTCCGATACATATTACGACGATGGAAGTACAATAATCAATAATTACTACTATTACGATGATTATTACGACAGTTATTATTACAGACTGAATCCATATTATGTTTATCACTACGATCCATATTATTACGATTGGAATTGGGGTTTTTCGTGGTATTATGGATGGGGTTACTCATATTACCCGTACTACTGGTCATGGTGGTACCCATATAGTTGGTCAGGGTATTACTGGGGATGGGGAAGCCCTTACTGGAATGGTTATAGTCATGGCTACTGGGATGGATACTACGATGGCTACCACGATAACTATGTGTACAACGATTACAACGACTGGAGCGATTATGGCTCGAATGTGTACTATGGGCATCGGGGCTCGGTAGGTGGGAACGGTTCTTCTTCATCAAACCGTTTGCCTGAAAACACCGATAACCTGAATACTCCGATGAATATAAATTCGAATACGAATAATGCTACGAATCTGGGCCGTGAAGTTGACCCGAATGCAAATGAAAAACCTTCTGGAAATTTCGACCGCCCTGTTAAAGCCAATGATAATGAGGCAGTAAACAATAAGCCGGTTGATAAACCAACAGATAAACCAATAAACAACAAACCTGCTGAAACTCCACAGACAAAACCTGTTGACAAGCCTGATAACAATCAGGTTACAAGACCTACAAACCCTTCTGAGAAACCGGGGTATAACAACAATCAACCTACAAAACCCGTTGATAAACCAAACAATGGAATTAATCAACCCTCAAAGCCTGCTGATAGGCCTGACAACAACCAAGTTACAAGACCTACAACCCCAGCCGAGAAACCGGGTTATAATAACAGTCAACCCACAAAACCTGCTGATAGGCCCAATAATGTTGGCAATCAGCCTACTAAACCTGCAGAACGGCCAAACAATAATTCATACAACCAACCAAGCCGTCCTTCAGAGAAACCCAATTATAATAATAATTCGGGCAACAGCAATCAGAATCAGGTAAAGCCCAACAATCCATCTGGTTCACAAAGTGGATCAAGCCCGCGGAATAACTCCTATACTTCTCCTACCAAACCTAGCACACCTCCTGCAAACTCAGGAAATACTAACAAGGTTACTACACCGGATTCAAGATCTACAAACCCGCCAAAATCCGGTTCAGGGACATATAACCGCACACCGTCTTCTGGAAGCAACTCAGGAACTTACAACCGAACTCCGTCTTCGGGAAGCAATTCCGGCTCATACAATCGCACACCCTCTTCTTCAGGAAGTAATTCCGGATCTTACAACAGAGGTTCCTCTTCAGGAAGTAGCTCCGGTTCATACAACCGCTCAAGCAGTTCTTCAGGAAGTTCATCGGGTAGTTCTTCCGGTAGGTCAAGCAGCAGTGGCAGCAGTCATTCATCAGGCGGAAGCAGTGGGGGAAGCCATTCTTCGGGTGGAAGTCATTCTTCAGGCGGTCGTAGATAATATTTTAATTAATAAACTTAAACAATATGAAAAAAATAATCTTTTTTGTTGCAGCATTAAGTGTTTCTTTTCAAATGCTTATTGCTCAGAACGAAGTTGATGCCTTGAGATATTCCTATCTTGTTACGGGAGGTACTGCCAGATACACGTCTTTAGGAGGTGCATTTGGAGCATTGGGAGGAGATATTACCTGTTTGAGTACCAACCCTGCTGGGATGGCTGTTTTTCAGCAATCCGATTTTTCAATTACCCCTTCTTTCGAATATATTAATTCCGAAGCAAGCTTCATGTCATCAACCACTACCGACTTTGACTACAATTTCAACATCAACAGTTTTGGCTATGTTGGCACATCGAAATTTAATAAAGAAAGCTCAAGTTTGAAAAATATCAATTTTGGAATCGGATACACCAGGTTGAATAATTTTCATCAAAATACTTTAATTAATGGCGATAACACCAATAACTCAATGACGGACTGGTTTGCAAATCGTGCAAACGGAACGCATTTTTCGCAGCTTCAGAATGTCGATAACTTCTACTCTTCGCTTGCATGGGAAACTTACCTCATCAATCAGGTTTCGCTTACCGATACAATGAACTACATTAGTGTTTATAACGGAGTATATGGACAAAATACTTCACATGCAATATCTCGTGACGGATATCTTGGAGAATTTGATATTTCGTTGTCTGCAAATTTTAACCATTTACTGTATTTGGGTGCAACCTTTGGTATTCAGCCTTTACGATTCGAGCAAACTATCTTTCATTCCGAAGTGGATAGCGATGATGCAATTGCTGATTTTAACTCATTTAACTATACAGAGCATTTGTACACTCACGGTACTGGACTTAATTTTAAATTTGGACTGTTGGCAAGGCCGGTTGATTGGGTAAGAATTGGAGCGGCAATTCATTCACCTACATTTTATAATCTGAGTGATGAATACTCGACTGAGATTACCTCAAATTTCGTAAATCCCGATTATAGCAGAACCTGGTACTCAAGTGCAGGATATTACGATTATCAACTGACATCTCCATTCAAAGCAATTGGCAGCTTGGCTTTCGTTATTCAAAAATATGGGCTGATTAGTTTCGAGTACGAGTTTGTAGATTACTCACTGGCAAGACTTCGTGCATACGATTACACTTTTATTGATGAGAATCAGGCAATTCAGACAGAGTACAAAAGTACAGGAAATATTAAAGGTGGACTGGAATACCGCTTGGGTCAGTTGAGCCTTCGAGCAGGTGCAGCATATTTTGGAAGCCCATACGTTAAGGGTCATATTAACGAAGGCTCTTACCAGATGATGTATTCCGGAGGACTGGGTTTCAGAGGAAAATCACTGTATTTCGATGTTGCGTATGCTTACATAACCGGTAACGAAGGATACCTCCTTTACGAGAGTTCTGATCCCGTATTAACCAGCCCGGTTTCTGATATTTCTAAGAACAGCAACAGAATATTAGCCACTATTGGAGTTAAGTTTTAAGATGTTTTACATCACTTATAATAAGCCGCAGTTTATTGTGGCTTATTTTTTTTTAAATCAATATATGTAGGAAGATGGTCGGAAAAGCCCCCGAGGTATTTGTAGCCAGCATAGGTTCTGAACGGTTGCAACCCTGTGTTCTTTTCATCTTCTTCCAAAATAAATGGCTTGTCAAGAATAAAAATATTTTCAGTAGAGGTGATAAGTCCACCTGTGCCATTAAGTAATGCCCCCGAAACGATTATCTGATCGAGAACTCCCCAGTGACCATCGTGCTTATGGGTTCCTAAGTGTTTGGTCTCCTGAAGGTAATAGGATAGATTATATAACTTTTTATTTTCTATTTTTTCGAGACTGCTTTGTGCTTTAAGGCATTCCTGAAGGCTTTTGTCGGTTGGGTAGTCGTTCAGATCACCGGAAATTATTATGTTTGAATTGGGATTTGCTTTGAGTATTGAGTCGGTTTTATGATGAACTACAGTTGCACAATGCATTCTTTTATCTTCGGTTTCCATCTGCCCTCCCCAACGTGATGGCCAGTGGTTAATGAATATATGCAAAGTGTCGTTGTTGTTAATTATCCCCTTGACATAGAGTATATCTCGCGTTCCACCAGAGGTACTGCCAGGGAAAACAATTCTTATGGGTTCAGAATATAGGGGTTTGAATGAAGATGGTTTATACAATAATGCAACATCAATGCCTCTGGGATCAGGCGACTCATAATGAATTATTTTATATTTCGTTTTATAAAGTGGCGTTTTTTCAATGAGTTGTTCAAGAACAATGCGGTTTTCGATTTCTGAAAGGCCGATTATATCAGGGAGTTCCCACTCCCCAACAGCAACAATAACCTGATAGATATGATTGAGTTTTGTGTAATATTTACTGGCGGTCCAGTATTTTGCCTGATCAGGCAAAAATTCATCATCGTTTTTCAATGAATCATTATAAATGTCAAATAGGTTTTCAACATTATAGAACATAAATCGAAACCTGTCTGCTTCTGTTTTACTGAACTCATTGTACGCATCGCTTACAGCAATCTCCTTTGTGCCGTTTCTACATGAAATTACGGCAATTGAAATGACAATCGATATTACAAACAAAAGTTTACTCATTCTATTCTTTCAAATGCTCCCAAATCGGGACCTGCATCCGACAATCGATTGTTCCCCAGATAATCGAAAGGAATTAAGAGAGAAACCGACAATTTGCCTGCATCCTTTGCAGGGGACAACGTGTCGAGCTCATAATTATAAGGTGATACAGTCTCAATAAACTTGGGATTTACATTAAGGATATTATCGATGAAATACGATGTATTGCTTGTATTAAAAGTGGATGATGTCTTAAGAAGGCAGTTTTCGAAAATAAAGTTAGCCTCGGCTCCTGTTTCAAGATCCAGAGAAATTTCCTGCTCACGATTTCCATAAATGATACAATTCCCGAAATATGCATTGGTAAGATCTCTGTATTCGGTAATTGTACTGCCATGAGAGCTATAGTTATAGTAATTATTCAGCAGCAATTGAGGGGTCTGCCTGCTTCCGGACCAAAAATTTGCGAGAGTGCAGTGATAAAACGAATAATTACCACCAATTGCACACACTACAGTGTATTTCCCACAATTTGCAAAAACACAGTTGTAGGCTTCAATGTGTGAGCCCAATCCGTATAAGCCCGCAATATTCATGTTTTCTATCGAAGTATTCCGCAGGATCAGGCTTGGTGTCCCTGGCGTTGTAACCGAATCGACCCGGATGCCAATAATTCCGTTTTTAATTTCTGCATATTCAATAATGTTGTTTGCAGAACCCTGCAACAAGTGGATTCCTCCATAAAGTGCAGTAACATTGCCAACGTCGTCAGTCTGATAAGCACCCCATTGTCCTGATATCTCCGAATATTCATCTTCAAGTCGGTCGCCTGAGAAAACAACATGATTTTCTTTTGCACCGTGCACAAGAAGGCTCCCTTTGATAAAAAGGCTTGAGTTCTTATGAAAATGTACTTTTGTCCCTGCTTCTATTGTTAGGGTTGTGTTTGAGTCGAATAAAGCTGAATTGAAGATTAGTACAGGTTTATTATTGGTCCAGACAGTGTCTGATGAAAATATCTGTCCGTTAATTAATAGGATGTCCTGTCCAAAAGCAATTAAGTCAACATCCTGAATGTTTCCGTTTGATAAAAAAACAACGGAGTCTTGCTCAATCATTTCATCCCTGCCAGGGTCAATAGTTACTTCAACAAAAATAAATGCAGAATCACCGGGAGCTATAACCATGTTGGTAACTGACCTGGATTGAATTCCATTTACATTCAGACGAAAGCTTGAATTATTACCTTTTGCCAGGTAAATGCGGTCAATATTAATGGATTTTGATTCATTTGAATTGTAAACCGTAAAAAAATGTGTTGTTGAACCAATCGATTTGAAAATTGTGTCGAACTGAATAGTGTCTTCCGAAAAAATCAGTTTGTCATCGGGATTTTCGGTGAAGTTATTCTTTTCGCAACCCATTCCAATTGCAATAATTGTAATTAATGTAATGATAATGAATACGTTATAATGTGCGATTTTCCCCATAGTATCAATTATTCCGATTAATAACGTATTTTATATGGCAAGTATTATTTTAAAAAGTTAAAGATACAATATTGAGTTTTATTTCACCAGATAAATAAGACCAGATTCCTCATGAGGGTTGTTGTTGAGGTCGGTAAAAATGCAGTACCATTTATACACACCATTAGGCAATATTTTATCACCTTTGAGGACGTCGCCGTTGAAGGTTCCATCCCAAGCCATTTTGTAAGGTTGGTCAGGAGCAAATGTTTCGGTTACAAAAAGTTTGTTGCCCCAACGATCGTACACGT
>JAGOLH010000081.1 GCA_017994175.1 Bacteroidales bacterium
GCTGCAATGGCTACCTGTGCTTTAAAACTTGCACTGAATTTTCTTCTGCTTTTTTTCATAATACTGGTAAATTTAATTGTTTTTATTCAACTTAACCAGTGGTCCAATTTTCGGGGAGTATTATAGATTGTGGCTATTGGGAACTACTAAACCGCTACCTTATTGTCGAGGAAGTTAATTACGAAGACACATATACAAACAATTGGGGTTTTAAAGATGAATTCACAACTGATGTCAAAATATTTACAGCAATAAAAAATTTAGAAGATAGAAAAAAAGAAAAAGCAATAAAGCAATTAATAAATGAAATACAAAACAACAAGAATAAAATGTATTCCATTAATCCTCAAAAATTAGAGATTTTAGCCCAATATGTATTTTCTGCATATTTCAATTGCGAAGTAGAACATGTCGGAAAATCACACGATGGGGGCATTGATTTACTTGTTGTTAATTCCGACAAACCAATTTTAGTCCAAGTAAAGAGAAGAAGTAGAAATGATGTAGTAGAAAGTGTTAGCACTATCAGAGACTTTTTAGGTGCAATGTATATAAATAATAATTATAATGGTATAGTAGTTTCTACTGCAAAGCGATTTTCAAAAGATTCTAAAAAGATTATCACTTCTTTATTAGAAGAAAATCGACTAGAGTATTTTGAGATTTTTGATTTCAACCGATTTGTATCAATTCTCGATGTTGTAAATGACACAAATAAGAAAAACTGGATTCAGTATGTGGAAAGTTTTAAAGGACTGGAGAAAGGAACGGGCAGCCGCTAATAATTAGGCTTCGTGTGGCTTGCCAAACATGAAGCCATGTTGAACGAAACCCCGCGCGGTCAACATTGAAGGCTTGGGTACGATATTATGGGGATTCAATAAAAAATAGCCACTATCGGTATCGCTTTACAAACTGTGGAGGAGTCAGCATAATCCGAAAAACGATTTCATAAATCAAAAAATCAACACCTGTAATCGAGTAGACAGCCCCGCCAGTATGATTCGACAAGCTCATCAACCACTGACGGGGAGAGTCCTTCGAATACATCTAAAAACACCTCTCACACAACGAAATATTGCTTTACGCTACACCCGACACATACAACAGTTGCAAAACCTTAGCGGTTTATTACCTTTACGGTTGAATAAAATAATACGATGAACAAGAAGAAAAACCTTGAAATCCTAGAAGAAATAACCATTACCGACATTGCCGACGAAGGTATGGCAGTAGGGCGCCACAACAATATGGTGGTGTTTGTTAAGAATGCTGTTCCGGGCGATATCGTGAATGTGCAACTTACACGAGTGAAGAGCCATTATCGCGAAGGGGTGGTTCATGAACTTGTAAAAGCTTCAGATTACAGGGTGCAACCGTTTTGCAAGCATTTCGGCACTTGTGGAGGATGCAAGTGGCAGCACCTGAGCTACGACAAACAACTTGAATTTAAACAAAGTCAGGTTACCAACCAGCTAAAACGTATCGGCGGACTTGAATTACCCGAACCGGAACCCGTTATTGGGGCTGAAAAAACTACATATTATCGCAACAAACTTGAATACACCTTTTCTGATCGCAAATGGTTTGAACCCGATGAACCGATCTATGAACAGGGCGACAAAGCTGCCTATGCACTTGGCTTTCACGCTCCTTTTCTCTTCGATAAAGTAGTGGATATAAAACAATGCTATCTTCAGGCTGACCCCGGAAACAACATCCGGAACTTTGTAAGAGATTACGCTCTCAGCAACGATTTGACATATTACAGCATTCGCAGGCAGACAGGTTTGCTACGTAATCTGATAATCCGTAACACACTCGACGGGCAGTTTATGGTATTGCTGAGTATTGCAGAGAATGAACCAGAGACCGCGAAGAAGTTGCTGGGTGCACTGCACAAAAAATTTCCCGAAATCAAATCGTTGCACTTTGTAATTAACAGCACGAAGAACGACACATTAGCAACGATTGAGGCAGTACACGTTTTTGGTGACAAATCTATTGCCGAAACAATGGGATCGTTGAAATTTGCCATTGGTCCGAAGTCGTTTTTTCAGACCAACAGCTCTCAGGCATTCAGGTTGTATCAAAAAATACTTGAGTATGCCTCACCCGACCCGAACGATGTGATTTTCGACCTGTACACCGGAACCGGAACCATTGCCAATTTTGTCGCGCCGCATTGCAGCCAGGTAATAGGAATCGAAAGTATTGCCGAAGCAATAACCGATGCGAGAACAAATGCAGCTATAAACGGCATTTCAAATGCTCAATTCTTCACAGGCGATGTAAAAGATGTGATGAACAACGATTTTTTACAACAACATAAAAAACCATCAATAATAATTGTTGATCCGCCTCGCGCAGGATTGCATCCTCAGGTTACCGAAACCATTCTCGGTGTGTTACCGCAAAAAATTGTTTATGTCAGTTGCAATGCAGCAACGCAGGCAAGGGATTTAAAGATGATGCAACCGTATTATAAAATTGATTCACTTCAGGCGGTAGATATGTTCCCGCATACCCAGCATATCGAAAATCTGGCAAAATTATCGTTGCGATAAGGCTGCAGACCTGCTCTTATATATTTCGAAGTAGAGGCTCTTTGAGTCCATTTTTTGGCAGGATTTCTCAATGAGATTCACGTAAGGAAAATCGTTACGGAATAATGGGACCTTGCGGATGTACAATTTTTTAATGTCGTATTTATCGATAATAAAGTACATTCCCGGTTTTTGAATGAGTTGCTGCACCGACTCAATTACCCGTTGCTCATTTCCGACAAATTCAGCCGGTTGCATCCAGTCGAGAGGCAGTGGGTTACGCGTTTCGAATACAGGGTAAAACATGGCATCATGCGGCAACACAACACAATGATTTATTGCTCCGGGAAGGGTATCAAAAATATTCCCAAGCTCTTTATAATATGCACCGGTTATGGCATTGGTGCGAACCGAACCAAAAGCCGGGCGTACATTGTTCAGTTCGTAAACAAGCTGTTTTGCCCCCCTGTCGCGATAATTCACACTTTTCTGAGAAAATACACCCAAAACAAATATTAATATTGATACAGAAATAAAAGCAAAACGAAAAAGCTTCCGATTTCCGTAAAACAATCCGTTATCATCGCTCATGTTATGAATTAGCAACAAAGAAGCACCGGCCAGCATGCCCACAGCAAACACAGGGCTGTTGTCGCCGAGCGAAATAGAAGATGTATAAGCTATCAACAAGGTAATAATAATGAAGCTAAGAAGGGTTTCGTTTGGTTTCCGCACCACCCACAACACCAACAATAAATCGATTAATAACCAAAACAGCTCAAAAGGAAGCATAATGATATTGGTCTCTGTCCGGGAAAAGTGCAACACAAGCATGAATACTATCCATACACCGGCAATAAGCGCAAAGCCCTGATAATATTTGCGTATGACGTTCCCGAAAAACTGCTTTCTTTTTCCCCAAATTATATGCATCGCAACCAGAACATATATGAGCAAATGCATAAACATAATCGGGGAATAAAACCATTGCTTCACATATTGCAGTACTCCGGTCTGCAATAACTCTGTCCGTCCGGAAAGCTGCGTACCAAACTCCGGAAGAGCAGAATAAGCAACAAGCATAGCAAAATAAAGGGTTACCGGTAACCAGCCGATGCCTATTACAAGCAGGCCTTTAATAATACGTTGCTCCCAGAAGTAACGCCTAAACACAAGGAAGCTAACAAAAACAGCCGGAAGCAGAAAGTTTTGCCTTGAGATAGCCGCCAGTGTAAATAATAATACTGCAAGCGCATTTTTCAGAAAGTGGTTTTTATTGTAGCCTGCAAGGTAAATCCACATTCCGATGGTAGAAAGGAAAACCGCATCAAGGGTTGTCCATGGGAATAGATTATAGTTCAGAATTTCGGCAGTAAACAGAAATAATTGCAAAAAGAAAACTGTAATTACGGAAAAGCTGCGACCACTCAGTGTAATTACAATGCTTGTAACTGCCATTGCAATGATAAAAAACTGTAATACCACAAACCACCGCGCACTGTCGAGCAAGGGCAGCGGCGAAAAAAAGTGAATACTGTGCATAACACCACTGAACACCGGTCGAATTGAGATAAAATCGAGATGCGGTATTTCGCCTTGCAACAAACGATACGACTGAGCAAGGACAACTCCGTCATCGGTGGGGTTGAAACCCTCGGTGGCGGTATAATTAATAACCCGAAACAGTAAAATCACAAATACACCTGCAACCAGACAGGTTATACTGTGCTTATATTTGCTCAATATTCTAACAGGCATAGTTTACAAAGATAGACATCATTTGATTGGTAAGGCAGAAAATTATAAATTTGTACTTTGCATGGGGCAATTAGGTACTTTTGTGATATGGATAAACTGAACATTGAGCCTCGGGAAAAACAGGTTTCTGATGGCATTAGAAAAATTACCGATAAAATCAAACTGTCGCAGCGGCTTAACCGAAACGATGCGTTATTCCTTTATGAGCATTTCCCCTTAGGCTTACTGGGAGAACTGGCTTTTGAATGGAAACGTAAAATTTCCGGAGATTCGGTGTATTTCAACCGGAATATACACATCGAAATCACAAATATCTGTGTGAATCGTTGCAGGTTCTGTTCGTATTATCGCGATGCCACCTCTCGCGATTCATGGTCGCTGAGCATGCAGGATGTGCTTGAGATAATACGCGAAAAGTACATAGAAGGCATCACAGAAGTGCATATTGTTGGTGGTTTGAATGCGAACTACTACCTGAATTTCTATACTGCACTCTTTGAACAAATATCTGCGTTATATCCCGATTTGCATATCAAAGCTTTTACCGCTGTTGAGATAGAGCACCTTGCCAGAACAAGTGGAAGGAGCATTGATTCTTGTATTCAGTCATTAAAAAATGCAGGCTTAGATTCGGTAGCGGGAGGAGGTGCCGAAATTTTTAACAAAGCTGTAAGAATGCGCATCTGCGAAAAAAAAATCTCTGCCGAAACATGGTTGAGTATCCACAAAGAGCTTCACAAAAACAACATTCCAAGCAATTGCACCATGCTTTATGGTCACATTGAGAGTTATTCCGACCGGGTTAACCATTTGATGCGGTTGCGAAAACTTCAGGATGAAACGCAAGGGTTCAATTGTTTTATACCGTTAAAATTTAAAAACTCAAACAATAAACTCAGCTCGGTTCCTGAAAGCAATCTGGCAGAAGATTTACGAAATATTGCTGTTTGTAGGCTTGTACTTGACAACATCCCACATATAAAAGCATATTGGCCAATGCTTGGAAAAGAAACAGCCAGACTGTGCCTGCATTTTGGGGCCGACGATATCGACGGCACGATTCACGATACAACAAAAATATACAGTATGGCCGGCTCAGTTGAGAAGCGCCCTGTTTTCGATGCATGGGACATCAATAATGCCATTCGCTCCGAAGGGTTTCAGGCAATAGAAAGAGATTCCTTATATAATAAAATTTCTCCTAAACGTTAAAGTAGTATGGGTCAGCATCTTTCCATACCGGAAATTTTTCACGGAAACTATCAAGCTTTTGCTTGTCGAGGGTGGTAGTAAAAATTTCTTCATGGTTATCGCGCGCCATTGCAATGGTATCGCCTCGTGCATCGATAAGCTGAGTTCCACCATTGTAGTATATGTAAGCGCCATCAACACCCACTCGGTTCACGGCAGCTACAACACATTGATTTTCTAAAGCTCTTGCCCTTACAAGAGCATCCCATATTTTACGGCGGCTTGCAGGCCAGCTAGCCACATAAATAAGCATATCGTAATCGTTCCTGTTGCGGCTCCACACAGGGAAGCGTATATCGTAGCAAATCAGGGGCATTATCCTCCAGTTGCGATAGTTTATAATGACCCGTTGTGAGCCTTTACTGTAAAATTTATCTTCAGAGGCAATGCTGAACAAGTGGTGTTTGTCGTATGAGTAAATATTATCGGGGGTTACAAAAAGAAACCGATTATAAAAGCATGTGCCTTCCTGGATAATAATGCTTCCGCACACGGCTGCATTCTTGTTGGTTGCCACTTCTCTCATCCAATGTACGGTAAACCCATTCATTGTTTCTGCAAATTCGCTGCAACGCATAGTAAATCCTGTGGTAAACAGTTCAGGAAGAATTATTAAATCGGTTCTGCGTATTGAGTCCAGCATTGTGTTAAGCTGGTTCAGATTGGCTTCAGGATTTTCCCATACCAAATCTGTTTGTACAAGGCTAATTGTTAATTCATTCATTTTCGATGCCGGTTATAAATTTTTCGGGGTGTTTCCCTTCCATTCCTATAAATTTACGTTTAAAATTGTTCATAATCTCATCTTCATCTCCTTTATAATCCATTACACCAACTACTCCCAGCTCTTTCGTTTTATAATTGATAAAACCAATAACAATAGGTACCTGTGCTGCTTTAGCTACAAAGATAAAACCTTTTTTCCAATGGTTTGTTTTTTTTCGTGTTCCTTCGGGTGTAATCGCAATTGCCAGACCCGGTTTTTCATCAAACAATTTAGGCAATTGCTTCGCAAGGCTTTGCGGTGACATTCTGTCAACAGGTACCCCTCCTGCCATCTTCAGAAGCCAACCCAGAGGAAATTTAAAAATCTCTTTTTTTATTAATACGCATGACTCCCGTCGTTTTGAAAGTATGTATAATTTTCCCCACAGGAAATCCCACATACTGGTGTGTGGGGCCACAGCAATTACACAATTCCCTACATCCGGAAACTCTGTGGGCTTCCATCCCAAAATTTTAAGGAAGAATGATGCCAGAGCACTTTTAATCTTCATCACTGATAATTTTAACTCCAAAAATTTGATTTAGTTTTATACTTACATCTTTGTAATGGCTTTTGCGAACCCTGAAGCTAAGGCGGCAATCTTCGGTAAAATCGCGCGAAAACACTTCGGCATGCTCTTCTTCAACCAATCGCAGCACCTGATTCATGAGTGAGTACGGGAATTCAACACATATGGTTCTTTGTACCAGCTTCTCGATGATATCTGCGCTTTTAAGGGCATCATCTGCTGCGGTGCGATAGGCATGTATCAGACCGGGAACCCCCAGTTTCACACCTCCGAAATAACGAATAACAACCACCAGAACATCGCTTAAACCATAACTCAGTATCTGGCCCAGCACCGGTTTACCGCTACTGTTGGCAGGTTCTCCGTCGTCGCTCGAGCGATAGTTGTTTTCATCAACCCCGAGACGATAGGCATACACATGGTGATTGGCGTCGTAATACTCTTTTCTCAGTTGATTCAGGATGTTCTTTACATCTTCGTCACAGGAAACAGGGAATGCAAATGACAGGAACTTACTTCCTCTGTCGCGGAAATAACCCTGTGTTTTTTCACGGATACTATGGTATGCATCCTTATCCATCTGTTTTAACTCAGCATTAATAATACAATTGACGTAACTGCAAGAATCACCCCGGCAATATTTAACGCCGAAAGCTTCTCTGCGAAAGCAAATTTACCGATAATAACCGATAAACCTACTACCCCGATATTTACCACACCAAACACAATGCTTCCATCTACAAACCGGCTGTTCAGCGCAAGTATAATAAAATAAACCGAGCCAAAATTAACGGCACCCAGTAAAATACCAGCCCACCACACCGGCAATTTCCTGAATTCGGTGAATTGAGATGGTTTCGTTACAATATAAACCAAGCCAAGAACAAAGGCAACTGCAAAAATTGACGCAGAAAAAACAGGTGCCACATCATCGGGAACAAAAGCCCCCTGTGCAAATTTAATTAAAGAGTCGCATGTACCCATTAGTAGAAAAATTGCTACCGGAATAAGCATTGATTTAGCAACAAATTTTTCTCTCTCTTTGCGGTAAACCGAAATAAATACGGCAAAAAGCGCCAGAACCATTCCTGCAATTTTCAATGTATTCACAGGCTCCTGGTAATAGATTATAGAAAAGGCTACCGGAACAATTACCGACATTTTTGCAGCAACCGAAGTGACCGAAATTCCAATATTTTGTGAACTGTATGCAATAAGGAAGAACGACACTATAAAAATCACTGCTATTCCAACAGCAGGTAAAAACCATGTGCTCAGTGAAATTTCGGAAGCCGGCGCTCTCTGTGTAAGAAGAAAACCCAACACACTGGCGGTAAGGTAGTTTACAATAATAACATTCAATGTGGGTATATTATACCTCTTGAGGAGTTTGAACAGTATCAGAATAATAGTTGATGAAAGAATTGCCAGCAGCAGCCAAATCATGTGCAAATAAGATTAGATCAATAAAAAAGGGCTGTTTTCAGCCCTTTTGATATTACGGTTTACATTTTCAATCGTTTTTCAATTTCCTCCACATCCAATTTAAACTTTTTATCGGTTTCCATCAGGTTATTTACTGTTTTGCAGGCATGGAGCACAGTAGCGTGATCTTTTCCGCCAATAAGCGATCCGATTGCTGCTAGCGATGATTTTGTCATGTTTTTTGCAAAAAACATAGCAATCTGCCTTGCCTGAACGATTTCGCGCTTACGTGTCTGGCTGCTTATTGATTCAACAGGCATATTGAAATAGTTGCATACAACTTTCTGAATGTAATCAATTGATATCTCGCGTTTTGTACTCTTCACGAGTTTGTCGATCATATCGCGGGCAAGCTCAAGAGTAATTTCCTTACGGTTCAGTGTTGACTGTGCAAGCAACGAAATGAGGGCTCCCTGCAATTCGCGGACATTGCTTGTAATGTGCGATGAAATATATTCCAGAATTTCTTCCGAAATGATAATTCCATCTTTATAAGTTTTTTGCTTAAGAATGTTGATTCGTGTTTCGAAATCGGGTTCCTGCAAATCGGCAGAAAGTCCCCATTTAAACCTTGAAAGCAACCTTTGCTCCATACCGTTCAATTCAACCGGAGGCTTATCGGATGTAAGTATAATTTGTTTCCCCTGCTGATGTAGGTGATTAAAAATATGGAAGAAAACTTCCTGTGTCCCTTCTTTCTTGGTAAAATACTGCACATCATCAACGATAAGCACATCCATCATCTGATAGAAGTGGATAAAATCGTTACGGTTATTGTTGCGAGTTGACTCTGCATATTGAGTCATGAACTTATTCGCATCAACATAAAGCACTATTTTCTCGGGGAAACGGTTTTTCACTTCAATGCCAATGGCCTGAGCCAGATGGGTTTTCCCCAATCCTGTTGAGCCATAAATAAACAAGGGGTTAAATGCAGTACCTCCGGGGTTCTGAGCCACGGCATATCCGGCAGAACGGGCCAGCCTATTACATTCTCCTTCTACAAAATTATTGAAATTGTAATCCGGGTTGAGTTGAGGGTCAACCTGCAACTTTTTTATTCCTGGAATTACAAACGGGTTTTTAATAGAATGGGCATCCGGGTCGAGAGGCACCGATACAGGCTTATTCACCATTTTGGTATTCTCGATAGCCGGGATTTTAACAGTATAAGGTTTGGCATTATCGGAGTTGTCCATCACAATGTGATATTCAAGCTTTGCTCCCGGACCAATCACTTTAAACAGGGTTTTGCTGAGTAAATCGAGATATTGCTCTTCGAGGAACTCATAAAAGAAAGTACTTGGCACCTGTATGGTAAGAACATTGCCATCAAGGGCCAACGGAATAATAGGCTCAAACCATGTGCGATAACTTACTTTCGGTACGTTATCCCTGATAATTTGCAAGCACTCATTCCATGCTTCATCGTATCTCTTCGCCATGAGCCTACTTAATTATTATTAATTAACACAACAATCGCCATATGAAAAAGCAAATATTCAACAATCTTTTTTTAAAAAAAATTTTTTTTCTCTTGTTTAATTAAAATATTTGACTTCAAACTTTTTATTTTCAATTACAATAAATAACAAATAACTACTTTAAAATCAATTAGTTACATTCAATTCAATATAATCCTCAAATTTCTAATTGCCTTTCCTCACAGATTGATAAAAATAGGAATTTTCTGCAATACCAACACTACATTTTACTTTTTTTTTTATTTTTTTTATTTGATAGTCAGCGTGAATTCGTTTAACCTTGGCTGTGAGGCACATATCCAGTTTGAATCCAAAGCATTAATAAACCCCGTTTTATTTCCAACGTATATTTTTACCTCAGTAAAGTACTGATTTACACTACATTTGTTTTTTTTATCATATTTTTTATACCACACCATTCTTTTACCAATAAGTTTCCATTTTGTTGCCTCAATACAAACAGAATCGTTCATTCCATCATATGTTTTGTAAACCACAAAAATATCACATGGGCTAGTATTATAAACCACATACCTTTCAGAACCCAAAAGCATACCTCCGACAATCAAAGCCAATAACACCGTTGCAAATAAAACAAATATGAAATTACGTTTTCGTGAAGTCTTCATGTTTTTTGTTC
Source organism: Bacteroidales bacterium (assembly GCA_017994175.1). GTDB lineage: Bacteria > Bacteroidota > Bacteroidia > Bacteroidales > ML635J-15 > JAGOEF01. The sequence continues at coordinate 10,460 of JAGOLH010000081.1, forward strand.
GAAAATAGTAAAATGCGTGTAATTTTTTAACTTTACCTAAGTATTTATTTTAAACAGTATGATTAAAAGTATTTGCGTGTTTTGTGCTTCGAGCGAAGATCTTGATGAATTGTATTACGAAAAAGCAACTGAATTTGGCAGAGCTCTGGGCAGGCATAAACTCAATCTAATTCATGGCGGGGGTCAGATAGGCCTGATGGGTCGGCTGTCGAAAGCAGCTCTTGAATGTAGTGTGCATGTTACAGGAATTGTACCTGAAGCCTTAAATAAGACCGGTATTGTTTCGGAATACGACAGCAGAACCATCGTTACACGCGACATGATGACACGCAAAGCCCGTATGCGAAAACTCGCGGATGCATTTGTTGCTTTACCGGGAGGATTCGGCACTTTTGAAGAACTCCTTGAAATAATTACCTTGAAGCAATTAAAATATCACACAAAGCCGATTGTAATTCTGAATGTAAACAACTATTTCAAATATTTGCTGTTGCAATTCGAAACAGCCTATAACGAAAAGTTTGCTAACCAGCAGTATAAGCAGCTTTTCTTAGTTACAGACGACATTGAGGAAGCCATTCAATACATTATTAATTACAGGCATCAGAATGTGTACGATAAATATTTAAAGGCATGATATGAAAAACCCATTACCTGAGCAGGTGTATTCAGCACGTGTTATACCTAGAGAAGCCGATATTCGTGGCGACTACTTCAGAGATCAGACCGCAATAATACACAGTACTGCCTTTCGCAGGCTAAAAAGTAAAACACAGGTATTTTATGCTCCCGACAACGATCATATATGCACCCGCATTGAACACGTGCTTCATGTAGCAACTATTTCAGCGGCAATTTGCAAGGGCTTGAATATGCATGGGTGGGAACTGAACTCCGAAATGGCTTATGCCATTGGGCTCGGACACGATCTGGGGCATACACCTTTCGGTCATGCAGGAGAAAAAGCCATCAATACTTATCTGGGTGGTGGTACATCTTTCGCTCATGAAATTAATAGCTATAGGATTGTAGCTCATACGGCAAATCATGGCAATGGATTAAACCTGACTTTTGGTGTACGTGACGGGATTATTTGCCATAACGGAGAGAGAGATGAGCAACATATTTCGCCCGACCCAAGCATCAAAGACCTTGACCTGATAAAAGACCGCAATGTGCTTCCCTCCTCCTATGAAGGTTGTATTGTGCGCCTTGCCGATAAAATCGCTTATCTGGGAAGAGACCTTGAGGACGCAGTGTTGGCAGGAATTATTTCGGAGAAAATTATTCCTGAAAAAATTAAATCGCAGCTTGGTACCCGAAACGGAAAAATCATTAACGACCTGGTTATCGATTTGATTGAAGCTTCTAAGAATTCCGACACTATCGGTTTTTCTGATGAAAAATATGACCTGATGCAATCGCTAAAAGAATTCAACTACAAAGCCATATATTTTCACAGCTCTTTGCAGGCTTACGAGAAATTCTGCGATAAGGTTATCAGGCAGCTCTATGAGCACTTCGAAGAGTTATTCGATAAGCTACAAGTAAATTATTCCGATTATCAAAATCAGGTATGCAATATCGACCGCCAATTTGGGGAATATTTACAGGGAATGGAGGTTTTCTACAACAATGGTGAAAACAGCGGAAAGCAAAGAATCACTGACTTTATTTCAGGAATGACTGACACATATTGTATCGATGCCGCAAGGCAAATTAATATACCTGAGCCAATCGTGTTTTTGAAAAAACCAAAATGTAATTATTAATAATTAATAAATGGATAAACCTGATATTTATTGCCCTCAGTATAGCGGAGTTAACCTTACAAAAATCAATTACAACA
>JAGOLH010000128.1 GCA_017994175.1 Bacteroidales bacterium
AGTTGTCAGTGTCACCGCCAAACTTGCCAATCGAAGACGGGGGGGCACCAACGAAACGTACATCGCCAAAAACTTCATAAACGAAAAGATAATATTCTCCGCCTTTATACATTTCTTTCACATTGGCGTTATAATGAGTGCCTTCGATAGCTTCTGTTTCAATTTTATCGATAGCTTTTGATATCATTTTTTCGCGGTCTTCGGCAGGAGTTTCATCGGTGATTCCAGCCAGTACTTTATCGGTAACATACTCAATACGTACAACCCTTGATACCGATATTCCAGGAACCGAAATTTCTTCATCAAAACTACGGGCCCAGTACCCATTGTCAAGGTAATTGTTTTCGAGGCTGCTCAATGTGGCAATTGCTTCATAACCACAATGGTGATTGGTGAAAAGCAATCCTTTTGAAGACACAATCTCACCGGTGCAAAATCCATATCCACCCTCACCCATCAACTGAAAGATAGCATCTTTTACAGAACTGTTGTTGATGCTGTATATCTGTTCGGGTGTAAGCTCACAGCCCAGTTTTTGCATATCAGCATAATTCATTTTACTCATATAGCCGGGTATCCACATTCCTTCATCGGGATACGCAAAAAGACTGCCCGAAAGTAGGAGAATGAAAAAGAAAAACATTAGTTTTTTCATAGACTTTGTATTATTTGTTTATGATACAAAAAAAGCATATTTATTTGATAACTGGGATTTTTTATCTTAAAATGTTCTTAAAGCCAAAATAAAAAAAACTGCCATATTGTAGAATATGGCAGTTTTAATAGAGATAATGTCAAAATTTAGTTGAGGGTTAAACTGGTATGGGCATTACCTTTCGAAGTTTTAACAACGATCATGTAATTGCCTTTCTGTAAATGACTTAGATCAAGAACAGCTTTATCAGCATTGGGCTCTGAACGAAATACAATCTGCCCGATTGTATTGTAAACCTCTACAGCGCTTATACCAAGCCCTTCAACATGAATAATCCCATTTGCCGGGTTGGGGTATACGGTGCATATTTTAGTGAAATTCGGATTTACAAATACATTGGTTGTAATTGTAATATAATTTTCTGCAATGAAAGTTGAGGTTTTTGGCGGAGTACAGTTCCCATTAGTGACGGTCAGGGTTACATCATATACACCCATTGAATTCCATGTTGCTGTTGGATTTTGTTCGGTGCTGCCGGGTTCGTTTGCTCCTTCAAAGGTCCATTCCCATGAAGTTGCGTTAAAACTGGCATCTGTAAAAGCAATCGGAACTCCACCTTCTGAAGTGGTCGGATTTGCAGTGAATTCAGCCACAGGTGGTGCCTGATTATGCGGACGGATAACAACTTTTGCGTCGTATCCCAGTGTTTCTTGTGTAACGGGAACATCAATTGGAACAGAACCATAAAGTAATACTGTTACAGTTGCAGAAAACTGAAATGGAAACTCGCCCTCTGTTGTTGGGGTGCCAAAAATAATTCCACAATAACGCGTAATCGGGTTTGTTGGAATAAATTGTTCTGCGTTGGTGTCCCAGTCAAGACCATCGGGAAGACCTGTTACGCTGTTGATTACGATTTTCTGAACAGTCAGATCGTAGCCATTGTAATTGTAGGTTTCAGGTGGGATGAACGTAATTACCTGTGTGTAGGGAACGTCAACATATCCTGTGTCAAATACCATTGGGCAGATCTGACCCGGGTCGAGAACATCTTCGCATCCTTCGTCGGGAGTACATTGCGACATTGCATTAAAGGCTGCAAAAAAGCCAATAACAAACAGTAGAGATAGTTTTTTCATAATTTTAAAATTTAGTTTCACGTCAAAAATAAACCTTTTTATATATAAATTGAAATTTGGGTCGCTTTGTTGGTATAATTTCACATTAGAATTTAGCGGTAAGCATCAGTTCATACCTTCTCATAGGCCTTAAATCACCGGGTCTGCCAACATATTCCGAATTGAACAGATTCTTTACGAGTAGTGATATACGGATGATTTCACTAAATTTGAATCCCATTCTGGCATCAAAAGAAACATACGGTTGGTTAGCATGATCAATCCTGTAATCCCAATATCCGGGAAGCAACGCAGCATTGCTCATAAAATAGTAAAACTGATATAAGTTATACTGATCTGTTGTTAAGGTTGAAGGATCTCTTTCATCACAGAACAAGCGGTCGACATTTTTCATAGGGCTGTTGAGAATCCAGTTAAATCCAAACGTAAGGCGTTTTGCTTCGAAGTCGAAATCTCCTTTGAATGAATGAACATATCTATATTTAAGGATTGGATTGTCAGTTGATGCAGTAGAGTCGGCGCCGGCTATGTTAACGGGGTAATTATATGCATATCCAAGCATAACTGTAGTTTTAAGCGGGCCCAATTTCCCGCTGGTAACAATGGATAATTCACTACCTAGAATTCTGGCATCTGCCATATTCCGTGCCTGGAAGCCAAAATCACCGGATTCGTACAGCGATACAGGAAGCAGGGTAACAGGATCGTACTTGCCAATGGTAAATTCAATCATATTATAAATTTCCTGCATGAAGAACGACAAATCGACAAAGCCTTTCCAGCCTTCCCAAAGTTTAATTCCTTGTTTTACACCAATTTCTGCACTCCATCCGTTTTCGGGTTGTAGGTATGGATTGGGAAGAATTTTTACCATCGAGC
>JAGOLH010000082.1 GCA_017994175.1 Bacteroidales bacterium
TGTAAATATGTTGAGGGTTAATCTGATTGCTTGTGCCACCATCACCAAAATTCCAGGTATAATTCAGCAGAGGGTTCTCTATTCCGGCATAGAATTGCACAGGCACATTTACACATTCCACCGGGTCGAGCGTAGAAATTTCAGCTTCGATACTTGAAACCACTACCAGGGCTGGTATTGTTACCTGATCGCTGCACTCATCGGTGGTGGTAACAGATAATGACACATCATAAGTACCCGGACCAAAGGTTTTATCAAACTCATCCTGATAGTACGATTGCGAAGAGCCACTAATCTGCCATACATTGAAACTTACAGGGTAGTCGGCAACCACATCATAGGAGAAATGCACAGTCAAGCTATTGCAACCATGGGCCGGATCGGGGCTGACATGAATTGTAATTTCAGGGCCACGGCTATGTATAATCCTGGTTGCTTCAACTTCGCACCCATTCACATCGCGCACAATCAGTTGAACGGTAAAATCACCGTAACCCTCGTAAGTATGATTTGTGATTGGGTTTTCTGACCAATCCTGTGTGGCTCCGTCACCAAAAATCCAGAAATACTGCACATCGGGAGAAGACCCGGATGCATCGAAATAAATTTCGGTACCGGCGCAAAACTCATCATCCGACACAATAAAGCTTGCCACAGGAAGGCTGACGTCCACCCTCAGAGAGTCGACAAAATCACATTCTGTTTCAGCACTGCGGGCAAGTACTTTTACCCAATACACACCGGAGCCCGGGAATGTGTACGACAACTGGTCGTCGGTACTTCCAAGCTCTTCGTAAAGCTGTACTGACGCCGTCTCACCCTGCATAATGAACCAATCCCAGTTTAACGTTGCATCATCATCCTCGTTAATTATATTTACTGTAAACAAATAATTATATGGGTCTTCGCAGTCGTACTCCTTTTGAATGCTTTCGATTACAGGGCCATTAATAAAATAGATTGAATCCAGTTCGAGCGTATCGCGGCATCCGTTATAATTAGTAATAAAAACAACAGATACATATCCTGTGTCCTGATCGAAAGCCCATTCAAGATACTCTTCATCGTTGTCATCGTCAATTGAATCGAGCTCCCATTGAAATTCATCGATATCATCATTATCCCATACCGAATTATATATTCTGAATGTATCCTGAGCACAATAAAACAATTCATCTGCGATAATCCAATCCGAAACAAGATCGTCATAAATCATAAAAGTAAGTTCTCCAGGAATAGGATTTCCAACATTAACGGTAACAGTTGAACTTGCAGAACAGTCGCTTTCATCGGTCACAGTGAGTACAATGTCATATTCTCCAGCATTGGCGAACGAATGTTGTTCTTCGGGATTACCATTATCGATTACGGAACCATCGCCAAAGTCCCAGTGATAATTGGTTATAGTTTCACCTGATGTCCCTGTATACGTGCAAATAACCTGCACCGGTGCGCATCCCTCGGTGGAATCAACCACAAAAGTAGCATCAGGGCTTTCAATGATAACCTCTGCTGTTGCGGTAGCAGTGCAGCCATGAGATGTAGTTGCAGTAAGGACTACAGGAAAATGACCTGCGGTTTCGTAAGTATGCGACGGGCTTGCCAGGCTTGATTCAGAACCATCGCCAAAGGTATATGCAAAGGTAGTTACATTGCCGCTTGTAGTTGAATTGAACTGCACAGTAAATGGGGTGTTGCATGAAAACAAAGACGTTGGTGATGTAGTAAACGAAGCGCTAACTTCTTCGACAAACAACTGAAAACTTACCGAATTCTCACATTCACCACCGGGAGGCATTACTGTAAAAGTAATGTTGTAGGTTCCCGATTCCTGGAATGAATAGTTCACAATATTCAGTTGCGACGTCTGTCCACCACCAAAATCCCATTGACATGGATAAGGTGTAAGGTTCGAAAAGTGTACTGTAGTACCTTCACAAATAACACTACCATCATAAATGGGCATGCTACCTACGAGCATATTGAATTCCGGAACCAACTCAGTGATATTAATATAATCATAATACGTTCGGTTGTTAGAACATCCGTAAGAATCGATGGCTGTAAGTTTCACATCAAAAACATTTGATGTAGTATAGGTATGAGTAGTAGTTTGCCCCGAACCTGTTCCACCATCTCCAAAGTCCCAGATGGCTGTATATGGTAGATTAAAATTTGTAACCACATTGCTCTGGAAATTTACCAATAATGGAGGGTGACAATAACTCAATGGGAAAGCAACAAAAGCAATGCTGGGTGTATCGGAAACCGAAACGAGATTTTGTGCTGTAGTGGTTGAGGAGCAATTGTTTTCATCTCTTACAGTAAGCAACACGTTAAATATGCCAGTAAACTCATATAAATGCTGCGGGTTTTGCAAAGAAGAAAAAGGCGTTCCATCATTGAAATACCATTCCCATTGAATGATATCACTGTCTCCTGGGGTAGATCCATCGGTAAAATCAACCAACATTGGCCTGCATCCGGTCTGTGGTGTTGTGGAAATGATGGCAACCGGTGACTCATGAACTGTTATTTGCACCATATCGGATGCAGAACCAGCAGCACACGAAACCTGGAGAATTATTGTATACACTCCTGGGTTTTGAAACATAGTGGTTGGATTCGCCAGAGGACTGTTGCCACCGGGAAAGTCAAAATCCCATGTATAATTAACCGTTCCTGTGCAATTTTGCACCTGACTTGTAAATGCAACTTCAAGCGGAGCACAACCTTCTATAACATTGGAACTGATATCAACAGTAACCTGAGCAAAAATTCCATGAATAAAAAACAAGCTAAAAACTAATAAGGCTATTGTTTTTTTTATTGGAATATACATTGTAGTAATGGTTAAAATAATGGTTTTTTTATTAAAACAAAAATACTATATTTGACGAATAAAAAAAGTAAAAGTGATTAATTTAATGAGAATATTGGCATTGTTGATATGTGTGTTGTTTTCCGTAATAAAACTGGAAGCACAGGATATACATTTCAGTCAGTACCAATATAGTCCTCTTACATTAAATCCTGCACAAACGGGGAATTTCAACGGCAACTGGCGCTTTTCGAATAATTATCGCAATCAATGGAGCGCTGTTGGCATACCTTATCAAACCATTTCAGCCGGATTCGATAAACCCTTCCGCACTAAAAAAGGTAATATTGCTATTGGTGTAATGTTTGTAAACGACCGTTCGGGCAGTTCACGCCTGATGACGAATAAGCTTTGTCTTTCGTTGGCCTATATAGTGAAATTAACCGACGGGCAGTTCATCGGAATTGGCGCTCAAGGAGCCTATGCGGTTCAGGCATTTTCGATTGGCAGCCTAACTTTCCCGGTACAATGGAATGAGCTTACCGGACATTATGACACCAATCTTCCGAATGAGGTCAGCCAATGGGATGAAAACATCAGCTACCCTGACCTTAGTCTGGGTGTGCATTATCGCGGTGAATCAGGAAACATTAAACCCTTCGCAGGGGTTTCGCTTTATCACATCAACAAGCCGCAAATATCCTTTCTTCGTGAAGATAACCGGATGGATATGAGGCTAACAGGTTACGGAGGAATTACTATTCCCTTGAAAAGCAAAGTGTACATTCAACCCAATCTGCTGTGTATGTATCAGAAAAAAGCATCCGATTATATAGCAGGCATCGAAATCGGATATATTTTCCCCGAAAAGAGCATAATCGAGCAAGCCTATCTTGGAGGAGGTTTCCGCACTTCTTTCAGTTCTTACGACGCTGCCATTGTTTCGGGAGGCATAGGTTTATACCACTTTCTGATAGGCTTAAGCTACGACATTAACGTCTCTCGCCTAGCCACTGTTAGCAATATGCGCGGAGCTTTTGAAATTTCTATCATATATAAAGATATTACAAAAACCCTACATCAGATTACATTGCCCTGTGACAGATACTAAGTTTATAAAATGGCTTATGTTTTTTGCAGTATTACTGCCAGGTATGGTGGTATATGCTCAGGATGGAAACACCAAAATGAAGCCCTACCAGATAAAAAATGTTGCCCGTGTTGCCGCCGAATCTGGCGATATATTTACAGCAATCGATTTATATGAAGCTTACGCAAAAGAGCGGCCAGGGAACACAAAGGTTCAGCACGAACTCGGGAACTTGTACTGGCGCGAAAGAAATTACACCAAAGCCGCTGAAAATCTGAGAAAATCGTTCAAAGGCAACAGAAAGAAATATATCATTGATCAGTATTATTATGCAAGCTGCCTTAAAATAATGGGCGATTATGAAGAATCGGAAAAACAATTTGGGATATTCCTAACCCATCTTAAGTCGAAAAAATATAAAGACACATATGGAAAGATGGCTAAGCTGCAGATTGAAAGTTTTAAAAAGATACCGGATTTACAAAAAAACGCGGACAGTATTGTAGTTACACACCTTGATACTGCAGTTAATAAACCTCATATTGAATTCTCTCCGATTCCTTACGAAGGAGATAAACTTATTTTTGCTTCATTGAAGCAGGAAAAACTGGAGTACTACGATCCGGTTACACAAGAATTACCGGTTCGCAAGTTCTATGTTGCCTATAATAAAAACGGCAAATGGGTTAATCTGGGAGAGTTTGACAAAAATATTAACGGCAACAACACAAATACAGGCAATGGAGCATTCTCCGAAAGTAAAAAGAAATTCTATTTTACACGTTGCGAAAAAAATCCGGGCGACAATAAGGTTTTGTGTAAGATTTTCGTAAGTATTAACATGAATAACGAATGGCAGCCTCCCACAGAGTTAAATGAAGAAATCAATATGCCTTTATATACTTCCACTATGCCAACTCTGGGAGTTTCGAAGCGAAACACCGACTTCCTGTATTATGTTTCAGACCGACCAGATGGCAGAGGTGGAATGGATATATGGTTCACTGTGTTTAATGATAAAAAGAATATTTGGGAAACCCCGAAGAATTGTGGAAAGGCAATCAACACGCTGGGAAATGAAATAACTCCTTACTATAGTATTGATACAAAAACACTCTATTTTAGTTCCGATTTGCATCCTGGTCTTGGCGGCTACGACATATTCGGTGCATCCGGTGAAGGAAAACAATGGGACGACGCTGTTAACCTTGGGGCATCAATCAACTCATCATTTGATGACCTATATTATATTTTAACAGCCAATCGTGAAAGCGGGTACTTTGTATCGAACCGCACCGGCAGCAATTCAATTCGACATGAGAATTGCTGTGACGATATTTATGAATTTGTTTACAAAGATTTCATTAGCATTTCGGTTACCGGTCAGGTTTTCGGCATCACCGACAGCACTTTCTTTAAATCAATTGAAGAGGATTACCGCGAAGATATGCAGCTTAATGTTGACCTTAATAAGTCGGAAGAATACATTAAAGTCCTTTTCAATTACCCCGTTTCACTATTCAGAATCGACAGCCAAACGGGCAAAGAGGTTTTCATTAAGACTGACAGTACCCGAAACGGCGATTATTTCTTCCATCTTGAACAGGGTGTTGATTATTTTATTAAAGTTAAAGACTTTAACCGCATAGAAAAGCGCCTCGACTTCACAACAAAAAATATTGTAAAATCAGACACATTGGTTTTGGATGCAATTATTGTAAACACCATCCCTTCGCAACCATTTATTGTAAAGAACATTTATTATGAATTTGGGATGTCGAACCTTACCGGGGCAGCCAAATCGACTATTGATAAAACAATTTTCAGTCTAATGTCGAAATATCCGAACATAATCGTTGAAATCAGTTCTCATACCGACAGTGTTTCATCAGATGATTTCAACATGAATTTATCGCAGGCGCGTGCTGAAAGCGTTGTTAAATATCTTATTAATAAAGGTATAAGTAAAGAACGTCTGGTTGCAAAAGGTTACGGCGAAAAATTCCCGATTGCTCCGAATTCAAACCCTGATGGTAGCGATAATCCTGATGGAAGAGCAAAGAACAGGAGAACAGAGTTTAGGATTATCGGTGCAGTTGAAGACTACTCTGAAGTACTATACGAGGATTAACTTGTTTCATTCATTCGCATTTCCGCTATCATCTTTCGTGCATAAAATATACGGCTTTTAATAGTTCCTATCGGCAATTTGAAGCGGTCGGAAATCTCTTTGTATTTATACCCGTTGATATAATCGTTTAACGGCCCACTGTATTTCGGGCCAAGACGATTAATCATATTCTGCACATCGTCAGTCATTAATGCTGAGTCAGCCTCAGCGGCATAATTACCGCTATTATAAACAAAGGGCAGGCCTCTTTTTTCAGCTGATTTAAGAATGGCTCGCAACTGTCGGTTTCTGCGATGCCTGTTCACAAACTGATTTTTCAGTATAGTAAAAACCCAGGCTTTCAGGCTGTCGTTTTTGCGAAATTTGGCTTTATTAAATATTGCTTTCTCAATCGCTTCGTGTGTAAGGTCTTCGGCATCCTGCCTGTTTACCGACAGCGACATTGCTTTCGAAAATAGCTGATTGCGCATCAGCACCAGATCGTTATCAAATTCAATATTCTTCATTCTGACGGTTTATGAGGGTTATTAGTACAAATATACATATAAATTACCCTAAATGGTTACTCAAAAAAACATTTTCATCGACAAAATGGCACTAATAAGGAATATAGTTGCTTCCGGCAGGGAATATTCGTAAGTGAAACAAATTTCCTTACCCAATTATTACAGATGATTTTGTAATATTATGATTTATAAAAACAATTTATCGGATTTGATTTATTAATATTGCGGCGAATTAAAGCCGACTGCATATGAAAGTTATAATGGTAGGTACTGGTTATGTTGGGTTGGTTTCGGGAACATGTTTTGCCGAAATGGGTGTCAATACGGTTTGCGTAGATATCGACAAGACTAAAATCGACAATCTAAAAAAAGGGATAATACCTATTTGGGAACCTGGGCTCGAGGACATGGTAAAGCGAAATACAGAATGTGGAAGACTCAGTTTTTCGTCAAGCCTGAAAGATAGTATTGCAGGCGCCGATGCTTGCTTTATTGCTGTAGGCACCCCTCCCGATGAAGATGGTAGTGCTGATTTGCAATATGTAATAGCTGTGGCTTCGGAAATCGGGCAATACATGAACGATTATCTTGTGGTAGTAACAAAGAGCACCGTACCCATAGGTACTTCAAATAAAGTAAAAGAAGCTATTAAAAATGAGCTAAAGAAGCGCAAAGAAAAAATCAAATTCGATGTAGCTTCAAACCCTGAATTTCTTAAAGAAGGTGACGCCATCGAAGATTGTATGCATCCCGACCGAATTGTAATCGGGACCGAATCGGAAAGAGCCCGCGAAATTTTAAACCGACTTTATAAACCATTTGTTCTGAACGGGCATCCTATTATCCACATGGATATACCTTCGGCAGAGATTACCAAATACGCTGCAAATGCTATGCTTGCCACAAAAATCAGTTTTATGAACGATATGGCTAATTTTTGCGAACTTGTGGGTGCCGATATCAGTGCTGTGAGGCGGGGGATTGGCAGTGACAGAAGAATTGGGCAATATTTTATTTATGCGGGCATTGGCTATGGGGGGTCATGCTTTCCGAAGGATGTTAAAGCTATTATAAAATCGGCTGACAAGCTGAATTATTCCCTTGAGATATTAAAAGCAGTTGAGAATGTCAACGATCGACAGAAGTCACGTTTGTTTGTAAAAGCAAAACAATATTTCTCGGGTGATTTATCTGGCAAAAAGGTTGTTCTCTGGGGTTTGTCGTTTAAACCGAACACCGATGATATGAGAGAAGCCCCTTCGTTGGTACTTATCGAGAACCTTCTTTCAGCCGGCTGCAAGGTTTTTGCATACGATCCTGTTGCCATGCAAGAAACTAAACGGCGCATCGGTAAAATAATCACCTATGCCGAAAACCCTTACGAAGCTCTCGCCGGTGCCGATGCTTTGTTTCTGGTCACAGAGTGGACTGAATTCAGGGTGCTGAATTTCGATAAAATGCAACTTATGAAGCACAAGGTTGTTTTCGACGGAAGAAATATTTACGACCCAAATGAACTTATTGCGCACGGGTTCAGCTACTTTGGAATTGGCAGATAAGCCATTATTAATAACTAATCTTCGTGGTGAGGAAAGGCCGTCGGTTCAGGATTGACTGTCCCAATGTAATCTCGTCGGCATATTGTAATTCATCGCCTACCGAAACACCTTTTGCAATGGTTGTTACAGGAATCTGAGAGTTTTCAAGTTTACGGAAAATATAAAAACCTGTTGTATCGCCTTCCATAGTTGGCGGTAGTGCCAGTATTACTTCTCTAGTAATACCATTCCGAGCTCGGTCAATAAGTTCGGGAATATGCAAATGTTGGGGGCCAATCCCATCAAGTGGTGAAATCACTCCTCCCAATACATGAAACACCCCCCTGTACTGCTGCGTGTTCTCAATAGCAACAACATCCTGAATTCCTGCCACAACACATATTGTTGATGAATCGCGCCTATTATCACCACAAATATGACACAATTCACTATCCGAAATATTATGGCATTGCTTGCAAAACCTTATTTCTTTCTTCATGGTAATGATTGCATTGCCTAAAGCCTCTACTTCGCTGTTTTCCTGCCGTATCAAGTGCAATACCAAACGAACCGCAGTTTTCTGCCCAATACCCGGCAGCTTCGACAATTCGCTGACAGCATCAGCAAACAGTTTACTGGAGATAAAATTGTTTTCCATAACTTCTGCAAAATTACACATTGTGTTTAAGTGCAAAAAATAAAATACAATCATTATGTTTTATTTTTCGATTAAATGTTAACACAGGCAGTTTTAAAACTTTTGTATTTATTCCTTGTGTTTCGTAAAAATCCATGGTTATTTGTAGCATTGATTAATTAACATATCATGTCGACCTGGCTGGTAGCAAGTATACTTATTCTTTATTTCGGTGCATTGGTGCTGATTGGGTTTATCACATCGCGAAAAGCCACGAGTTCAACATTTTTTACCGGTAATCGCCAGAGTCCATGGTATTTGGTTGCATTCGGAATGATTGGAGCTTCTCTGTCGGGGGTTACGTTTATATCGGTACCCGGAATGGTAATAAACGAAAGCATGGCATACTTTCAGGTAATACTTGGTTATATTATCGGTTACATAGTGATTGCCAAAGTACTTATGCCGGTGTACTACAAACTGAATTTAATTTCGATTTATGAATTTCTCGGGCAGCGTTTTGGACTTTGGAGCCATAAAACCGGGGCAGCTTTCTTCATACTATCCCGAACACTGGGCTCTGCCATGAGGCTATATCTTGCAACGCTGGTTCTTCAGTTGTTTTTATTCGATGGCCTTGGAGTCCCTTATTGGGTTACTGCTGTAGCTACAGTTGTGTTAATATGGATTTACACGTTTAAAGGCGGAATAAGAACTATTGTGTTCACCGATACTTTTCAAACGTTTTTTTTAGTATCCGCAGTGGTAATCAGCGTCGTAATAATTTCAAAAACATTGGGTCTGAACCTGTTTGAACTATTTGGGAAAATTACTGATAGTAAAAACATACATGGAGAAAGCCTTAGTAAAATCTTCTTTTTCGAAAACTACAAATCTGCTTTGTTTTTTCCTAAACAGTTCTTTGGAGGTGCATTTCTTGCGATTACCATGACCGGGCTGGATCAGGATCTTATGCAGAAAAACCTTACCTGCCGAAACATTAAAGACGCTCAAAAAAACATGTACTCTTTTACTGCAGTACTGGTGGTTGTAACATTTCTTTTTCTCTTGCTCGGAGGGGCATTATATGTATATGCAGGAGCGAACGGGCTGGCTCTCCCAACAGATGCGAATGGGTCAATCATCAGCGACCGTGTTTTCCCTACGCTTGCAATGGGTGAATTTGGCACCCTTGCCGGTATTTTTTTCCTTCTTGGCATCACTGCTTCATCGTATGCAAGCGCTGATAGTGCTCTTGCAGCATTAACCACCGGTTTTTGTATTGACTTTCTGAATTTCCGGAAACGAACCGAAAAGCAGAAGCAGCTTATAAAACTATTTGTGCATATTGGATTTTCGTTGTTATTTCTTGCGATAATATTAATAATGAAAGAAGTCGCCTCAAAAGACCTTATATCAATTGTGCTGACCGTTGCTTCCTATACTTACGGGCCACTCCTTGGGCTTTTCTTTTTTGGTATTATTACACGAAGGAAAATAACTGATAAACTTACGCCTTTAGTTTGTATTGTTGCTCCCATGCTGTGCTATATACTGTCATCAAACTCAGCACAATGGTTCGGTGGTTATGTTTTCGGATATGAGCTTCTTATCCTGAACGGAATTATTACCTATACCGGTTTGTGGATAATCAGCAGGAAATAGTTGTCTGCGAATTTGTTCAAATATTTCTGAGACATCATGATATTGCTTTCCTTCCAGAAGCTTATTTTTCATAGCGGAAGTGGCAGTTGAATCTTTCCGTGATATCTGAATGTTCAGTTTTTTTAAAAAATCGGTAATCCCCTTTTCTGGATAATGAACTGAACCCAGGTTGAGCTTAACGATGCGATGAACGTTCCATTCCTGCTCGAAAATTGAGGGGATCATAAGCAATGGTATGGCATGGAACAGAGCCTGATAAATACTTCCATTTCCTCCATGACACACATATACATCGATATATTCAGCAATTTCGGTAAAATTGATAAATTGTTTGCTAAAAACTGTATCAGTAACACAATTTCCATTCCCCGAAAAGATTACATTAAATTCTGAAGTAGAAAGATGTTTCATAAAATATGTGTTTTTTTCCACATCAGCACTGCTTCCCATACTAACATAAATTGTTTTGCGATGTTTCCTTTCCTGTATCCACGTTTTAATTTCAGCCTCAGAACCTTCATTACGGTATAATTGGGGTCCGATGCAAAATTTATTACTTTCAAGAGCTCCAAGCGGGAAAATATCTGGATTATCAAGCAATAGTACAACATCACCTTCAAATTCATCCAGAAGATTACGCTGCTGCGAGAGACCGTATTTTTTTCGCAGGTACCTGAAAGGTTTGTGTACCGACCTAAGTACAATTTTCTCAACAAAGCTGATCAGGTTTTCCCAATTGGCATCACTCATTTTATCTCTGAAATTCCATGCTTTATGGGTATGCGGAACCGGGCGAATGTCGGAGTAGCGGTTACTCAGATAATTATTTTCTACGGCAACATAAAAAACATGCATTTTTTCTGCTACCATTCGCAGGCTAAGATTTGCATCACCAACAATAATATCGGGCTTGCATCTTTCTATAATTTCCAAATCGTTAAGAAACGCCTTTTCGAGGTTTCCTTTGTTTATCCATGAAAAATCAAAGGACATTGCTTTCTGAACCACTTCATCTATGGCAATGCTGTTGTTTTCGATAATTAGGAAATGTTCTTTTTCAACAAAGCGGTTATAGTTTTTTGATCCAACAAAAAAAACATCATAATCCTCTCCCAGTTGTTTTGCAATGGATATGCACCGCAAATAATGCGATAATAGATTTTGTGGATAAAACAGGACAATGGTTTTTTGTCGCATTGATTTGTTTTTTGTAAAAGTAGTAAATGAGGAGTTTTTAAACAGGTTTGTTAAAAAATTAATTAATAAATAAGCGATTAATTACCGTATTTGTATTGCCATCAAATATAATAACCTATAAAATGAAATGTTGGTATAAAATTCAGGTAAATATTAATAACTTTTTATGATATCCAGAATAATCATTGTTTTATTTCGTTCTTTTGTCGACGAATTTATTAGAAATGAGTGACTTAAAATATACAATACCAGCGATTTTCAATCAATCGGTTGAAAAGAACTGGAATAGACCCGCTTTTTCATTTGTATCTGAAACACCGTACACATACCGGGAGGTTCAGGTTTTGGTGAAAAGCCTTATG
>JAGOLH010000083.1 GCA_017994175.1 Bacteroidales bacterium
TCATAGCCTTGCATTAAAAAACGCAAAGTTATTTCTCATTTCAAATCAAAAAGTCAAAGAACGCCTGTAAATATATTAATATCAATGAGTTATGACTAAAAATAAAAAATTAACGCACCACTACTAAGGATGAATTATTCTTATTATCTGATAATCATTATATTATTATAGTAAAATTATATAACATACTTATCTTCTGTTATTTTTTTGCGCTTCTCGCCTCGATCTTTTCATTTGCTTATGCACCCTTTCACCAGTAATCATATTTCTACCTTGTCCGTTAATTTTTCGGTTATGCTTTTTTACAGCTTTGGCATGCATTCTGGCATCTTTCTTTTTCTTATATTGTGCTGCTTTTGCCTGTTTGTTTTCTATTCGGATAACCATTTTTTCTTCTCTCGTAAGTCGTTCCCGTTTACGGGTTTCACGCGACTTAACCATTCGTTTATGCTGGGTTTCTTTATTATCAAGAGAATAGCGCTGCGACTGGGCAGAAAGCATTATACCCGACAGTAAAAATAAAACCAAAAAAAGAATTTGCCTGAATTGCATAAAAAGCGTATTTTTGAATTTATATTTTACAAATGAAACGTTTTTCAAAGATATTAATTTTATTGTTGTCGTTTGTCGGAATTTTTTCTTTGTCATGTAACAATGATGACAGGATTCCTTATGTTCAAGTAAATTTGCAACTTCCTTTAAACCTTGCTGAGTTTCAGGATCTGAAAATCCCGGGGAATTGGGTTTATATAACAGGTGGTGTCCGAGGAATTATTGTATTTTGTGCAAATACTGATGAATACTATGCCTTCGAAAGGAATTGCACATATCAGCCTTATAACGACAGCGCCAGGATTTATGTTGATGATACGAATATTTTTGCTGTATGTGAGCATTGCGGGTCCAAATTCAATCTTTACGACGGATATCCCGTATCGGGAGAAGCCGGGTTGCCATTGACCCAATATGCAACCTCACTCGAGAACGACATATTATATATATATAATAGGTATTAGCATAAGCAAGGTCTTAAAAATTTCACTCTTAGAAGCAATCACAGGTATAATTATCTATTGCAAAAAAAAGAGGCCTTGCAGCCTCAATTATTTTCTTTCTCATTTCATATAAATCTTTAATATCTGTAATGCTCGGGTTTATAAGGACCTTCCATCGGGACTCCTATATAATCGGCCTGTTCCTTGGTCAGCTTTGTAAGTTTAACGCCAAGCTGTTCTAAATGAAGGCGTGCGACTTCTTCATCAAGTTTTTTGGGAAGGCGGTAAACGCCGGTTTTATAAGTTTTTGTATTTAGATCGATTTGTGCCAAGGTCTGATTCGAAAATGAATTACTCATCACAAACGACGGATGACCTGTAGCGCAACCCAGATTCACCAGCCGCCCTTCAGCAAGTAAAATAATGGAATGACCATCGGGGAATATATATTTATCGACTTGTGGTTTTATATTCAGATGCCTGATTCCTTTCCAATTGATAAGCTGCTCAACCTGAATCTCATTATCGAAATGCCCGATATTGCAGACAATGGCCTGGTCTTTCATTTTCGACATGTGCTCGGCGGTAATCACATCTTTGTTTCCTGTTGTAGTAACAAAAATATCGCCGACTGAAACCACGTCATCAATCAGTGCAACCTGATAGCCTTCCATAGCAGCCTGCAATGCACAAATTGGGTCGATTTCAGTGACGATTACCCTTGCACCGAAGCCTCTGAGCGATTTTGCCGAACCTTTGCCAACATCTCCATAGCCCAGCACCACAACCACTTTGCCGGCAACCATAACATCGGTTGCGCGTTTAATACCATCCGACAACGATTCGCGGCATCCATAGAGGTTGTCAAATTTCGATTTTGTTACCGAATCGTTAACATTAATTGCCGGAAATAATAGGCTGTTGTTTTCGAACATCTGATACAGTCGGTGAACACCGGTGGTTGTTTCTTCTGAAACACCCTTTATTGCAGGAACCATCCGGTGCCATTTGTTTTTATCTTCGGCATAAACCATCTTAAGGGTAGTGAGAATAATCTTTTCTTCGTTGTTTTCAGGAGTTTTATCGAAAAGGGTATTATCTGCTTCGGCATAGAATCCTTTGTGCACCAACAAAGTAGCATCTCCACCATCATCAACGATTAAAGTCGGACCTTTCCCACCGGGGAATGAAAGAGCCTGAAGGGTGCACCACCAATATTCCTCAAGACTTTCGCCTTTCCATGCAAACACAGGAATTCCTCTTAGGGCAATTGCTGCCGCTGCATGATCCTGAGTGGAGAAAATATTACAACTTGCCCAGCGGACATCTGCCCCCAGCTCTACAAGAGTTTCAATAAGCACAGCAGTTTGAATAGTCATATGAAGCGACCCCGTAATACGTGCTCCCCTGAGGGGTTTATCCACAGCATATTTTCTCCGGATACTCATCAATCCAGGCATTTCCTTTTCGGCGATATCAATCTCTTTGCGCCCGAAATCAGCAAGCGATATATCTTTAACTTTATAGGGCAATTCAGAAATTATTGTTGTCATAACGTAAATATTTTAGCGCACAAAGATACTTTATAAATATTAAAGAAACAATAAAAGCATCGCATTTTCACTGCCTCCGGAGGGCAAAGTATTTTGCAGCAATTCGTTTGTCGCGATTCAACTGAGCAATCAAAGCATCGGCATTGCTGAAGCGAATTTCATTTCGCAGTTTTTTATGTAACCGGATAGTTATTATGTCGCCATAAATATCGGATTCAAAATCGAATATGTGCACTTCGATGCTGCGCTCTTTTCCATCGAAAGTCGGCCTGTAACCAATATTCATAACACCATAATAATTCGTTGAATCAACAATTATTTCAACCGCATAAACTCCGTTTCCCGGGAGAATTTTTTCATCGAAGCAAGGTTTTACGTTAGCAGTCTTAAAGCCAAGCGTTCTGCCAATTTTGTAACCGCTTACTACTATACCTTCAAATGAATATTGATAACCCAATATGTTATTCGCTTCAGGGATATTTCCTTTTGAGAGCTTTTCGCGGATTGTTGAGGAACTTATTGGCACAGTGCTTTGATATTCATGAGCAACGATAAATTCAATGTTGTAGGCCTCCGCAATTTTGGCAATTGCAGTTACCGGTTTTCCTCCTTTGCCAAAAGTATTATTAAAGCCCATAAGCAAGGTTGTGACTTTCAACTTTTCAACAAGTATTTTTGCAATAAATTCATCTGCATTATAATCTGCAGTTTCTTTATCGAAACTCAGCACCAGTACATTTTCGACACCCAACTTCTCTATCAACAACAACTTTTCATCGAGTGTGGAGAGTAAAAAACTATCATCATTTTTTTTCCTTACCAGTGTTGTAGGGTGAGGCCACATAGTTATAAGAAGATGGTCGGTTCCTTTCAGACGTGCTGTTTCAATTAGTTGTGCAATAATACTGCAATGCCCCAAGTGCACCCCGTCGAAGAAACCTATTGTAACCACGGGTGCATTAAGTACAGGTATATCGGCTCCCTGAAAGACCTTCATTCCAAAATAATATGCCGTAAAAATAATAAATGTATCGATAAAAGAATTATTAATGAACAAACAACATAATAACTCGTTATTAAGTTTAATTATATTTGTAAAAATTAACCTTATGAAAAATTATGTAATTGTTGTAATTTTGTTAGTATTTTCAATTGTTTCATGCAAGAATAATTCTGAGAAAAATGATCCCAATTCATTTACAATTGAGGGTACAATTGCAAATTCATCAGGAAAAACAGCCTATCTGCTTCTTTTGCATAGCGACAAAGTGGAAACCGTTGACTCAGTGAAAATTGGCGACGACAATCGGTTCAGTATTACTTACAGTAACGAACAGGTCGGTTTCTATATATTGAAAATCGACAAAGAGAATCAGATATATTTGATAGTTTCAGCCGGCGACACCATAAGTGTTGAAGGTATCTATGGAAAACTTGCTTCTACCTATTCGGTAAACGGATCTGATGATTCCGAAAATGCCCGGCAACTGAATCTTCATATGCTCGAAAGTGCGTCGAAGCTTGATGAGTTCAACAGAATTTATCAGGCAGCTGTTCAAAACAAAGAAGTAAATATTGATGCAGTATTAAAAGAGTTGGATGCTGAAGCCCTCAAACTTTACGAAAATGATAAATTATTTTTGACGAATTTCATACATAAACACGAAAAATCGCCGGTAATATATCTTGCATTGTTTCAGCAATTGGGGACAACCCGCATCTTAAATGCTGAAAGCGATATGGCTGTTTATGAATTCACACTTGAAAAAATGAAGCAATATCACGAAAACCTTGAGCAAACAAAACAGCTGGAAAAACAAATTAACGACTACAAACTGAAGCAGCAGTCGTCATCGCAAAATGCTTCATCTGAAGGTGAGGCTCCCGATATCGAACTTCCCACGCCCGATGGAGAAATAATAAGGCTGAGTTCGTTGCGGGGACAATACGTATTGCTCGATTTCTGGGCATCGTGGTGTAAACCATGCCGTGCTGAATCACCATACCTTGTGGAGGCTTATAAAAAATACCATGAAAAGGGTTTCGAAATCTATCAGGTTTCACTCGACTCGGAAAAAAGCCAGTGGGTAAACGCAATAAAATCGGACCAACTGAATTGGATACATGTAAGCGATTTGAAATACTGGGATTGTGCTCCTGCAAAAGTATATGGCGTTAATGGCATTCCTGCCAATTTTCTGCTCGACAAAAATGGCGTTATAATAGCCACAAATTTGAGAGGTAAAGCTCTAGAGGCAAAGCTTTCAGAACTATTGAAATAAGATAGCACTTTCTATGAGAAAATACTATGTCCTGATCAATATTCTTCTTGTATTTATTAATATATCGAACGCCCAGGACTATTTTCAACAGGAAGTTAATTATAAAATAAACGTAGAACTCGACGATAAGAATCATTGCCTGAGGGGTAATATCGATATTGAATACATCAACAATTCTCCCGATACGCTGAGTTTTATTTATTTTCATTTGTGGCCCAATGCATATAAAAACAATAAGACAGATTTTGCAAAACAGCAGCTTCTTCTGCGTAGTAAAGACTTTTATAACACCGACGCAGTTCATCGGGGATATATCGACAGCTTGATTTTTACCAGTGGCACAACAGGACTGCACTTACAAAAAACAGAAAAAGAGGATATTGCTTTGCTAATCCTTGACAAGGCACTTCAGCCGGGCGATACCATTATGCTAAATACACCCTTTTTTGTTAAAATACCGGACTCTTTCAGCAGGTTTGGACACATAGGGCAGTCTTATCAAATCACACAATGGTATCCAAAACCGGCAGTTTACGACAAATCCGGCTGGCACTTTATGCCCTATCTCGATATGGGTGAGTTTTATTCGGAATTCGGGAAATACGATGTTTCGATAAGTTTACCGGAAGATTATATTGTTGCAGCAACCGGAAACCTCATTACCAAGCAAGAATTGGAATGGCTTGAGGATATGGCTGCATATAACAGCAATCAACGAAGCAAACCTTCAAAACAAAGGGATAATGTAAAAATTAAAACTATCCGGTTTGTAGAAAACAACATTCATGACTTTGCCTGGTTTGCCGACAGAAATTTCGTGGTAAAATCGGACACACTGCGTTTGAATAGGTCTGGGAGAATTGTAAAATGCTGGAGTTTTGCCACAATAAAAAATGCATCTTTATGGGCAGATGCTGTTGATTACGTTAAAGAAGCCGTTGGGTACTATTCTGAATGCGTAGGAGATTATCCCTACAACAATTGCACAGCCGTTGATGGGGCTTTATCGGCAGGTGGTGGAATGGAATATCCCGGCATAACTGTAATATCATCGAGTACTGATAAATATTCTCTAGAAAGGGTTATCTTTCACGAAGTCGGGCACAATTGGTTTTATGGTATGCTCGCAAGCAATGAACGACAGTATCCATGGATAGATGAAGGGTTTAACTCATTTTATGAATACCGGTTTTTCGATCAGAAATATCCCGAAAAAAATCTGGCTGAATCTTTTCTTGGAGAAAGCATAAATATTTCAGGGTTGAATCACATTCCTCATTCCTTCGAACTAACTATTCTATACCAATACCTTGAGAGTTTTGGATTATCGCAGGCAGCCAACACCGAATCGGAAGCATTCAGTCCGATGAATTACTGGGTAATGTCGTATCAGGTTCCTGTTGCTGTACTCAAACATCTTGAAACATACCTTGGCCCGGAAAAGTTCGATGATATGATGCAGGAGTTTTTTAATAACTGGATGTTCAAGCACCCTTACCCTGAAGACATCCGGGAGTCTTTTGAAAAAACAACAGGGAAGAATCTGGGTTGGTTTTTTGATGAATTGATTTCTTCTAATCAGCGTTTTGATTACGCAATAAAGACAGTTGAAGGCGACTCTGTTGTAATCGTAAATAGAAGCAAGGTTACCGCACCGGTAATTTTATGTACCGACAGCAGTTTTTTGGTAGTAGAAGGGTTTACAGGCACTAAAAACATTGCCATACACGGGAACTCATTATTACTGAGCATTGACCCCAACTGCATTACAACCGATTTCAACAAAAACAACAATTACTACAACAGAAACGCATTATTTCCCAAATGGGAGAAAACAAAAATTATGATGACCGGATTTTTCGATATACCGGGCTTCAACGAATTGAACATTTTACCTGCATTGGGATATAATACAAGTCAAAAACTATTACTCGGGTTCATCGCGCATAACAGTACTATCCGTTTAAAACCAATGGAATGGATGGTAATGCCACTTTTTTCACCTTTCAGAACCGATAATGTGAATACAGCAATAGCCGGCAGCGGTAAAATATCATTCAACATAGCAGGAGAAGACAATTTTTTTAGGTTAATCAGCCTGACACAAACTATAAATAAGTATAGTTTCGACCAGCATATTTCGGATTATGATACCACTTACAACTGGATCAGTTTAAGAACTTCAGCAACAATCTGGCTGAAAAAAAATCACACAAAACCCTATCTTGATTCGTATCTGGAGGTTTCTTTCAATACGGCAGGTATTCTGAACGAAAAACTAAACAGATTTATAAATCTGAATTATACTCACAGCGATTACCGGATTGTAAACCCCTACGTTTTTTCTTTTCATGCGGAACAAGGGCCCGGGTATATTAAAGCATGGAGTCAGTTTTGCTATACTATTAGCTACCCAAAAAAAAACAGAGGCTTAAGTATGCGATTATTCGGTGGCAAGTTTTTATATAATTCAACAGAATATTTCGGCAATTTTAATTTCAGACTTTCCGGGGATCTCGGCTTACAAGATTATCAGTTTCAGGACGTGTATACCGGCAGAGGGAACGACTTACGCGATAATTCGTCTGATTTCTGGGCTCACCAATTTCACCGGAACGGGGGTGGGTTTGTTTCGTATACCCCATTGGGGCAAACCAACGACTGGCTTATTGCTGTAAATATCTCTGCTAATTTACCCATACCTGTGCTGAAAATATTTGTAAATGCTGCCACCTGGAGTGGTATTCGCGAGTTCGAGTATTCCGGTTACATGTCATGGGAAACGGGGTTAGAACTTGAAGTAATAAAAAGCATTTTCAGCATTTACCTACCTGTTCTTGTTTCGAAGGATATTCAGAAAACAAACACCATTTATTTCGATAATTATTTTGAAAGAATACGATTTACTTTAAATTTGAACCTTTTAAATCCGTACAATTATCGTTATAAAATTTCTTATTTGATTTGATAGAAAAAACTAAAATATATTTTGTTTCTGATGCCCATTTAGGGGCACCGGGCTTAAAAAGCAGTTTCGAAAGAGAAAAGCTTCTGATAAATTGGCTAACAGAAGTATCGGCTGATGCCAAGGAAATATATTTATTGGGAGATATTTTCGATTTTTGGTTCGAATATAAAAGGCTTGCTCCCCGAGGTTATACCCGTTTACTATGTAAACTCGCTGACATAACTGAAGCAGGAATTCCCGTATATTTTTTTACCGGAAACCACGATATGTGGGTATTCGATTACCTGCCCCTGGAAACCGGCGTTACCGTTTGCAGAGAACCCGTTGAAAGAGAATACAACGGAAAGAAATTTTACATCGCCCATGGAGATGGGTTGGGTCCTTTCGATAAAAAATACAAATTGTTGAAAGCATGCTTCAAATCGAAATTTTGCCAGTGGCTATTCCAACGTTTTCATCCCAATTTCTCATTTTGGATTGCACACTCATGGTCGAGCAACAGCCGAAAAAAACACTATCTTCCCGATAAACCTGATTACGAAGAGGAATGGTTGGTGCGATATTCCAGAATGGTATTACAGAAAAAACACATCGATCACTTTGTATTTGGACATCGTCATATCCCGTACCAATATAAATTGAACGAAAACAGTATGATTACTAATTTGGGCGACTGGCTAATTAACTTTACCTACGCGGTTTTCGACGGAGAAAACATGAAGCAGATGCATTTCTTGGCTTAGCAACTATGTGTTTCTGATTTCTTGCAAACTCGCGTCTAATTAGATTTCATTCCATAGGTTTTACCAAGACCCCTGAATTCAATACTGCTACAAGTAAATACATAACAAGTTTTGTCGATTTGGTGACAACCAAAATATAATTACTTCGTTTAAACTTAAAATAGTTTTTTTATATACGGGTAGTTTTCTTTTATGATATTAAAAACAGAATTAATAAAATCTAGCTATTGTAAATTTTTATCTGATTCAACTATTAATATTTTATAAATTTTACTATCTTTCGTTTCTTATATATAGAGGAAATGTATAAACATATCTCAACCATGAAAAAGCCAAACCAAGCTTATTTGCTGAAACTTTCTTTATTGATAAAATCAGTGGCGATATTCTCCATTTATATGTTCTTACTAATTATTAATAACCTGGCACTGGCAGGTGGCATTAACAATAAAGGAAAATTATGGGATGATAACAATGAGCCATCAAGGTTTTCTCACATTTTAGAGAATTGCATCTCAAAGAAAAACGCGGTTGCAGATAATTCCATTTCATTATTAAACAGTTTTGTCGTTAATAACTATACCTATAAATTTGAATTCCAAAAAAACTTAAATAAGAACTCTGGCTTTGAGCCCATAATTGACGCTGTTTTAAAAAACACAACAAACCCTCCAATAACTGCGGATAAAACACAAGAAAATCATAGCTACTCTACTCCAGAAAATAACAATAATAACTCTTTTTCCGATTCAGAACCCGGATTATCAGAATATTTGGCTGGGACATCGATGACAATTAGTGTAAGTTCTTCCACTATTTGTTATGGTTCTTCTGTAAATGTTACATGGACATGGAATCTGGGAGACTCTCCGCAGGGTTACGCGCAGTATTCGCTTGACAATGTGACTTGGTATAATATGAATGCGGGGCCATTGGCCACCATTTCATCAGGCTCTCCAAAAACAATTACACCAAATGCAACTACCACGTATTATGGAAGGGTTATGGGTAATATGGGAGTGATACAACTTAATGCAACTCCGGTAACCGTTACTCTTACTTGTTGCAGTAATCTTGACCATGGGGGTGCGAACTGGACAATTTCATCGAATACGGTTTTAGGAGGCAGCCATATTAATGTTGGGACATTTACAGTGAATTCCGGAGTTGTTGTTACGGTTTCTCCCAGTTGTAATTATTTATATGTTGATGCTCAAAATATTGTTATAAATGGCACAATCAATGCCAATGGCGCAGGGGGCTCAGGGGGAACCGGAGGAAGCTATGGCGGCTTATGGGCTCAAGGAGGCTACACCGATGGCCGCGGAATTACTAGCTGCTGGGATAAAGACAATTGTAGGTCGTTAGGCCTTGGAGGAGGGTACCGTGGAGCTACAGGAATTGGCACTGGAGGAGGGGGTATCTCTTACAATGGGTCAAATGGTACAATGGGATACGGTTCAAAGCAGCAATGCTTTTTTATCGGAGATGAAGGAGGTATGGTTGGTGGTGGTGGCGGTGCCGGCGCCGGCGCCGGCGGTTCTTACGGAGGGCTGGCAGGTAGTGGTTCTTCCGGAGGACAAGGTGGATCCGATGACAATGTGTGTGGTAATGCAGGTTGTCAATCTTACATTGAAGGCATTGGCGGAAATGGGGCTAATGCATATACAACTTACGGTAATACTACTTCTCAGGTAATTGAATATGGCTCGGGTGGTGCCGGGGGTGGTGGCGGGGGCAGAGGTTCATTCTGTTATGATAACGACCAATCAACCTCTCATACTTGCTATTCACCAGGAGGTTCTGGGGGAGCCGGGGGTGGTGCAGTTCGATTAATTGCCAGCAACAATTTAACGGTATCTTCATCGGGTGTAATTACTGCTAATGGTGCCAATGGAAATAAAGGTGGCGAAGGAGGAGAGAATGACTATACTGAAGGGTGTTGCGAAGACCCAAGTCCTGATTGCACTGAACAAACATATACTGCACCCGGTGGTGGCGGTGGCGGTGCAGGCGGCGGTTCCGGTGGTGGCATTATGTTAAAAGCAAATTGCAACTTAACTATGGTGGGTACCCTGCAAGCCAATGGCGGTCAAGGTGGTCAAGGCGGCGATGGAGGTTGGAGCGACTGGTCGGCTGCATATGATGGTGGCAAAGGAAGTGGTGGAGGTGGAGGTGGAGGTGGCCGAATTAAAATATTCACAAACCTCTGTTCTGCTCCCAATATTGGAGGGTCAGTCTCTGTTACCGGTGGCACAGGGGGGGCTGTTGCAAATTATGGAAGAAGTGGAACCGGATCCTCTGGAAACAGCGGTAATGCCGGTACGTATAATACAAATACATTTGCAATTGACTTTACAATGCCGGCCAACGGAAGCAGCACTGTACCATGTATTGCCAATGCAACTGCTCCTACGCCGCCTACAGTTTACGACTATTGCGGAAATATAATAACCCCTACCGGTCCTTCCATTGGAGGTACATATAATGGTTGCGAAGGAACCAGAACCTACACTTACACCTATCGGAATTGTGTGGGCGGATATTCCCATAACTGGGTATATACCTATACTATCGAGCGCAACGACTTCTCGGTACCGGCAAATGGAAGCAGCACTGTGGCATGTATTTCTGCTGCAGTTGCACCCACGCCCCCAGTTGTAAACGATAACTGTGGCAGCCCAATTACCCCTACCGGACCGGTTCTTGGTGGCACTTATGTCAATTGCGAAGGGACTCGTACTTATACCTATACCTATACCGACTGTGAAGGGAACTCTCATAACTGGGTATATACCTACACCATTGAAGTTCTCCCGTTCCCAAATCCTCCCGATGGAAGCTCTGCCGTCGACTGTATTGCCGATGCTGTGGCTCCTACTTTGCCCGTGGTAACCGACAATTGTGGCAATACCCTGACTCCAACAGGACCCACTATCGGAGGTACATACGTTAACTGCGAAGGGACCAGGACTTATACTTATGTCTACACCGATTGCGAAGGCAATACCCAGGACTGGCTGTATACTTACACTATTGAAAGACAGGACTTCTCGCTACCCGCTAACGGTAGCAGCACCGTGGCTTGTATTGCCAATGCAACTGCTCCTACTCCCCCAACCGTGAACGATGATTGCGGTAACGCAATTACTCCATCCGGACCAGTTCTTGGTGGCACTTATGTCAATTGCGAAGGGACTCGGACTTATACCTATACCTATGCCGACTGCGAAGGGAACTCTCATAACTGGGTATATACCTACACTATTGAAGT
>JAGOLH010000129.1 GCA_017994175.1 Bacteroidales bacterium
CTTTTGATGACAAATATTAAATAACAAATACAAAAACTAGGCATTATGGATTTCAAAGATTCTATTAAACAACTGGCTGAAAGAGTCGTAAAACTAAAGAACCAAATTCAAACCGAAGAAGCAACAAAAAATGCTTTTATTATGCCTTTTATACAAATATTGGGCTACGATGTTTTTAACCCAATTGAAGTAGTTCCAGAATACACCGCTGATTTAGGTCTAAAAAAAGGTGAAAAAGTTGATTATGCTATTTTGAAGGATAATATTCCGCAAATACTAATTGAGTGTAAATGGTGGGGTGAAAATTTAGACGTATATAATTCCCAACTATTTAGATATTTCCACACTTCCAAGGCCAAATTCGGGATGCTAACAAATGGGATTCAGTACAGATTTTACACGGATTTGATCGAACCTAATAAAATGGATGATAAACCATTTCTAGAGTTTGATATTACTTCAATGAAAGAACAAGCTATTAATGAGCTTAAAAAATTTCATAAGTCATATTTTGATATTAATACAATTTTCAATTCAGCAAGTGAATTGAAGTACTCTAATGAAATCAGAACTATTTTAACAAATGAATTTAATAATCCTTCAGCAAATTTTGTTCGATATTTTGTAAAACAAGTTTATAGTGGTCAAGCCACAGAGCGCATAATAAATCAGTTCACAGAAATTGTAAAAAGGTCAGCGAATCAGCTTATTAGTGACATTATAAATGAAAGATTAAAATCGGCCCTAGATAAAGAAAATGCTAAAGAGATTGAACAAGCTAAGATTGATGCAGATAAAAAAGCCGAGGAAGCCAATAAAGTTGTAACAACTGATGAAGAGATTGAAGCATTTTTCATTGTGAAATCTATTTTGCGTGAAAAGATTGATTGTTCAAGAATTTTCTACCGAGATTTCCAAAACTTTTTTAGCATTTTACTTGATGATTCAATTCGACAAACAATATGCAGATTTTACTTCAAAGAAGATAAAAAATCTATCGGTGTTTTTGATGAAAACAAAAAAGAGATTAAACACGATATCAATAAATTAGATGACATTTATCTATATTCAGATATTTTGCATCAGCATTTAGTTAAAATTGCAAACTAAATTAAAGAGATTTATTCTACCCCCATTTTTCTCATCCAGCCCAACCTTCCCGGTCGAGGCTTCGGTATTGTATGGCTTCGGCAATGTGCGATGTAAGAATGTTTTCACTCGTTTCGATATCGGCAATGGTCCGCGAAACTTTAATGATACGGTCGTAGGCACGTGCTGATAAACCCAGACGTTCCATGGCTGTTTTCAATAATCGCAGCGAGCTTTCGTCGAGGGGGCAGTATTTGCGTAGCTGGCGGCTCGACATCTGTGCATTGCAATACACCCCTTTGGCTCCCTGAAACCTTGCCAACTGTATTTTCCGTGCTTCCACCACCCGCTTTCTGATTTCGGCACTTGTTTCTCCGGATTTTTTCTCAGCCAGCCGGTCGAACGGAACGGGAACCACCTCAAGGTGTATGTCGATGCGGTCGAGCAATGGACCCGAAATGCGCGACAAATATTTTTGTACCATCGATGGGGTACAGAGGCATTTTTTGTCGGGGTGGTTATAAAATCCACAGGGGCAGGGATTCATCGAGGCTATCAGCATCAAGGCAGCCGGATATTCGATTGTAACTTTTGCCCGCGAAATAGTTACCATGCGGTCTTCGAGGGGTTGCCGCATTACTTCCAGAACCGTGCGCTTGAATTCGGGCAGTTCATCGAGAAACAACACACCGTTGTGCGCCAGCGATATTTCTCCCGGCTGGGGGTACGATCCCCCTCCTACCATTGCCACATCCGAAATGGTATGATGCGGTGAACGAAATGGACGGTGTGTAACGAGCGAACAATTACCGCCCATTTTTCCGGCTACCGAATGAATCTTTGTCGTTTCGAGTGCCTCATCCAGACTCAGGGGTGGTAAAATACCCGGCATACGCTTGGCAAGCATGGTTTTACCTGCTCCTGGAGGCCCTATCAGAATTATGTTGTGTCCACCCGCTGCAGCAATTTCGAGTGCTCTTTTCACATTTTCCTGCCCTTTCACTTCCGAAAAATCGGGCATCAGCATATCTTCGGCATGGGCAAATTCAGCTTCGATGTCAACAGAAACCGGTTCGGGAAATACCTGTTTGTCGAAAATATCGATAACCTCGGTAATATGGCTCACGCCCAGCACTTTTATATCCTTTACCACAGCAGCTTCACGTGCATTTTCAACGGGGAGTATCAGGTATTCGAATCCTGCTTTCTGTGCGTCGATGGCAATGGGCAGGGCACCTTTCACCGGTTTCACTGAACCATCGAGCGACAGCTCTCCCATGATAACAAAGCGGTCGGTATTTTCGGCAACGATCTGTTGCGAAGCTGCCAACACACCGATTGCAAGTGGTAAATCGTATGCAGAGCCTTCTTTACGAACATCGGCAGGTGCCATATTGATGACGATTTTCTTTCCAGGCCAGCGCAATTCGTTGTTCGAAAGTGCACTTACAATGCGATGCTGGCTTTCCTTCACGGCATTATCGGGCAAACCAACCAAATGATACGCATAGCCTTTGCTGGCATTTACCTCAATGGT
>JAGOLH010000015.1:0-19736 GCA_017994175.1 Bacteroidales bacterium
ATCGGGTTCGATGGATTGCTCAATTTTTACCACGATTCGCAACGGGTATGCCGCAGCGACTATGAAGAATCGCTGATCAGTTATCTGAACTATCATACTGCATTACCCAGACCTTATGTGGTTGATGCCGATAAAACTATGATTGACATGCTGGGAGAGGGCTTGCATCATGGTGTAACCATTTCGGCTCCTGGTTTCTATGGTCCTCAGGGCAGAGAATTGCGTCTGGGACTTGTCGATCCCGATATTAACTCCAAAATATCTGCTTATCGTTTTGGAAAGGAAAAAATTACCAACTACGAGATGGAAAGCTCTGCGATTTTCGGATTGTCGAAAATGCTCGGACACAAAGCTGTAACAGTGTGTGTAATTATTGCCAGCCGTTTCAATAAAACTGCACTGCCCGATTACAAACCCAAAGTTGAGGAGCTTGTCCAATTGGTGCTGGACAGAATTACTGGCCGATAACTCCGGAGCTATTAATGGATACTGCCTAATCGTTTAAGACAAACCTCAAGACTGTCGGTCCAGTAGGGTACGGGTATGTGGTATGTAGTTTTAATTTTATCCTTGCTCAACACACTGTATGCAGGGCGTTTTACCTTCGAGGGGAAAGCTGCTGAAACAATGGGAATTACTTTGCAATGGAGATGCTGCTTTTTCATGATGTTTACCGCAAAGTCGTACCAACTACAAACCCCTTCGTTGCTGAAATGATATATTCCCGGAACCCATTGTTCATCATGAAAATACCGGTCTGCAACCGTTAATATTGCTACAGCAAGGTCGCCGGCATAGGTAGGCGTTCCGGTCTGATCGTAGATAACCTGTACCTCAGGCTTCTCAGATCCCAACCGGATCATGGTCTTAAGAAAGTTCTTCCCATATTCTGAATACAGCCACGAAGTTCGGATAATTAACGATTGATTATCTATTCCAGCAGCAAGTTGCTCACCTTCAAGCTTCGAAGCACCATAAACACTGTATGGGTTTACCCTGTCGGTTTCGGTGTACGGACAATTGGCTTCTCCGTCGAAAACATAATCGGTTGACACATGAATAAACCTGCATCGAAAAAACACGCATGCTTCGGCAAGGTTTTTTACTGCATACGCATTCACCTTGTAGGCTGCGTCCTTGTCAGTTTCGGCGTTGTCGACGGCAGTATAGGCAGAACAATTTACCAGCAATGCCGGTTTTATGGCGGAAAACGCTTGGAATACTGCTTCCCTGTCGGTTATATCGAGCGTATCAATATCGGTGTAATGCCAAATATAATCATGTTGAGAAGCAATATCTCTGAGACATTTCCCGAGTTGCCCTTCCGAGCCGCAAACCAAAATGGTGGGTTTCATAGTATTGTCTTTATTTACGTGAAAACGATGAAAATTTAATTTTATTTACGGGCTCACTTGTTTTGCCTTCGCTTGTAATATCAATCAAAAGGTAATCGTTCTTATCGAATTGACTGAAATCGATATTATTCTTTTTGGCAATACGCTTTAAATACTGAACCTCAACAAAACTTAATTCTTTCGGATTAACTGCCAGTTTTGTCTTCAGCAATATATTACCACCGGGCGCAAACACCCCGTTCATGCCGATTTTCCATTTGTCAACAGAGGCTTTGCAGTCGCTCAATTCAAATTCTGAGTTGTGAATGTTGCAGCTAATGGCTACTTTCCTTATTCTCAAAAAGTCGGAAGAAATAACACCGGAAATAAAACTGAATTGATCGGTAATTATTTTTTCATCAATTAACAGACTGTCGCTTAATAGTGATATTTTACCGTTCATTTTGTTCGCGGCAATATTTAATGAATCGTTTACAATAGCATCAATATCAGCATCAAACGATAAATTGCCATGAATGGTATTTGATATTTCGTTTTCAGAAAAATGAAACGATGTATTGAGTCTGACCCGGTTTGTGTTTACGCCTATTGCTTCGCTGTTCAGTTTGATTTTCAGGAAAGTGCTTTCAGGATTTTCGACATCCAGTTCACACATGAACTTGCTTTGATCGCTATAATAATTCAATGCCAATGCTCCCAAATTATTTGTGTCAATTGATACTTTTCCAATCTTCACACTAACATCATTTATCCAATGCGTGGAATAGGGAATGGTAAAATCAGATTTGAATGATTTTCCCTGTGTCATGAAATCGGGCATGGTGCCTGATGATTTGCTTTGCCAGGGTATTCTCAGTTCAGGGAGCTCAATCAGGGCTGTAAACGTGATTGGTGTAATATCTTCAATATTATCGCCTGTTTTCAGTGAAAAAACTAAATTGACCAAGGCATTGGGATTTGAATCAACAGTGCAAATTAAGCTGTACTGGTTTTTGTTTACCGATAACTCCCCCGCTAACGAAACTGATTTTTCGGGATTCTTTCCATACTTAACCAAAATATTTCTGAACGTAAGAGCATGTTCGGGTGACTGTGATTTTGGATTGCTTCCAGATATCACACCTGAAAAACGGTAGATTTCATGCCCAAAAATTTCGTTCAGATTATCCAGATTAAAACTCCCCGAAGTTATTGCAGTATTTTCATTCCGGTTTTTCGAAATATTGCTTACCAGCTTGTAGTGCAGCGTGTCGTTGCCTGAATAGAGCAAAATACTGTCGTTATGGTAAAATGTGTTTGCTCGTCTTTTCGGATTAAACTCAAAATTACAATGTGCATACCCGCCTATTGAGGTGTTGTTCGCTGTATTGATTATTTCGGCGTTATTGATATTCAATGCAGCAGTTACCAGAGGCTTGCCGCAAGTTGTGCTATCTCGTTTTACTGATAATACTGAAGCAAATGACCCTGTATATGTAATTTGGCCAGGCTTTTGGTTGATAGGGGTGAAAATACCGGCAACATCCTGAATACTGCATTCGGGCGTTTTCCAATCGAAAGAATAATCTCCAGTGGCTTCATCGTAGTTTGCATCGATATTTGAGAACCATTGATTAATGCGAACATTACCACTGATGTCAATATAACCCGTGGAATCGCTGCTTAATGAGCCCTGTAACTCAACCCGCGGGAACTCAATGCTATTTCCGCCGGAACACAAAGCAGTTTCTTCGATAAGCAGATACAGGTTTTGGATATTAACATTATCGGTCGGTTTTTCATAACTTAAAAAAATACCATTTACTCGAAAACCTGTCCTGTTTTGTTGATTCAACACATAAATACCTGCATCATCAATATCGAAACGGTTAATGATTATTTTTTGAACAGAATCCTGTCCGTTTGATCTTGCCCCTGAAATATCCCAGTTCGAACTGCCGTTGGGGTAAGTTGTAATGTATATTTTGCAGCCTGTGATAAAAATCTGGTCAATTACGGGGTTCGATAAGTTGAAAGCTTTCTCGGTGTCGGCAATAATACCGGCTGCTGCAATCGAAAGCATTGGTTTCGGGACGGGAAATTTTTTATCGTAAACGCAGATGTCGGCAAGCATAACCTTACCTGAAAACCATTCTATATCAACCTTGCCGATGCTAACCGACGCTGACAGCGCAGCAGAAATGCCTTTTTCGAGCTCTTTTTTTAGTTTATATTTCAGGAAGAAAATACCGCCCACAATAACCAGCAATAGCAGTACAACGATACCGGAAGTAATGATGAGAGCTTTTTTTTTCTTACTCGAAAGAGCCATCCCTGCCTTAAAATTATTGCCCCGATTTAATAGAACTTATACATTTTCTCTTTGTTCTTCCAACCGGCCTGATATTCATAGTTTACAAAATATATCTTAACATCAGCCTGATATTCGCTGCTTACAAAGTACACTTTTTTACTGGCCTGATATTCATAATCAGTGAAAAACCATTTGCCATCGTTGTTTCCGGCCTGATATTCGTAACTTACCTTATACACACATAAATCGGCCTGATACTCATATTGCACTGCATACACCTTAACATCAGCCTGATATTCATATTGAGTGCTGTACACTTTTTGGGCACTAATATTAAGAGCAGCCAGCAACACTACACATATTACAACCAGCTTTTTCATCAGTACATCAGGTGTTTTTTTGATGAATTCTGCCAACCTGCATCACTCTTATACGTTGAAAAATAAATCAGCAGATCAGCATCACTTTTGTAATCGCAAAAATAAATGGTTTTGTCGGCATCGCTTTTGTAATCGCAAAAATACCACAAACCTTCGTTGCCGCTGGCATCGCTTTTATAGTCGCATTTGTAAACCACCAGATCAGCATCGCTTTTATAGTCGCACACATACACTTTTACCTGTGCATCGCTTTTATAATCGCAGCTGTATACTTTCTGTGCCTGCGATGTAATGGTGAAGGCTACCATGAAGAAGGTGAGAGTGATAATAAATTTTTTCATGACTGTATGTATTATTTCGTAAATATATATAAATTAACACAAAAATTGAACCATGCCCGACGATTCTTTAAAACAAAATACAAATATTCATAAAGATAAGTTTTATCAGAGCGATAATCTTGATAATTACTATTTTGAGCGGACAGCCTTCAATAAGCTGATGCGTAAGCGGATTTATCGTGTGCTGCTGATGTGCAGCCCTTACGATGCTTTTATTCTGGAAGAAGACGGGCGTATCGATGCCCAGTTGTTCAACGAATATGTTTCACTCAATTTGCGCTTTCCTCCCGAGATTATCCAGGTATCTTCGGCATCTGAAGCGCTCGAAGTGCTGGAGCAGGAGAAAATCAACCTGATTATCAATATGCTCAGCCTTATCGACCGCGATCCGTTTGAACTTTCGCAGGAAATTAAAGAAAAGTACAATGGCATTCCTATTGTGGTTCTTACACCGTTTTCGAGGGAAGTAAATCAAAAGCTGGAGTCGATAAGCGGCAGAGTTTTCGACTATGTTTTCTGCTGGCTTGGCGATGTGGGTATTTTACTTGCAATTATCAAGCTTCTCGAAGATAAAATGAACGTAGATTACGATGCTAAAATTGTCGGCGTTCAAACCATTATCCTTGTTGAAGACTCATTTCGCTATTATTCAAGTTACCTGCCGAATCTCTATAAAATGCTCATCACACAAGCCAAGACCTATGTATCGGAAGGTTTGAATGAGCATGAAAAGAACATCAGAATGCGCGGCAGACCCAAGCTTTTACTGGCGACCAATTACGAAGAGGCAGTTGCACTGTACGAAAAATACAAGGCAAATCTGCTGGGAATAATCACCGATGTCAGATACCCGCGAAAAGATAAAGTTGACAGGGAGGCCGGCTTCCATTTATTGCGTAAGATTCGCGAGGAGAATTCGTTTTTGCCGGTTATCATTCAGTCGTCGGAAGATGACAACGAAGATAAAGCATTGCGGCATGGCGCCATCTTTTTGAATAAAAACTCGAAGACATTCTTTTTCGACCTGAAAAGGGTTATTCTCGAAGAGTTTGCCTTTGGCGACTTTATATTCAGGCATCCTCAGACAGGGGAGGAGATTGCACGGGTTTCGAACATTAAAGACCTGCAGGAGTGCATTATGCACATCCCTGATGAGGTGATCGTTGACCGTGCTCGCATGAACTTCTTCTCCCGATGGCTTAAAGCCCGTGCCTTGTTCAGTATTGCACGTCTCTTCGAAGTAATAAACACATCCGATTTCGAAAGTGTAACCGGACTGAAGACCTATATTCACGATACCATTTCATGGTACCGCTTCAACAGCGCGCGCGGTGTAATCGCCAAATTCTACCGTGATGAATATGACCGCTACCTGTTGTTTACCCGGCTGGGTGACGGTTCGCTGGGAGGAAAAGCAAGGGGGCTGGCATTTATCGACAACCTGATATCGAGGAATAACCTCCGCAACAAATATAAAAATTTGCATATCACCATACCTCGTACCCTGGTGGTTACTACCGAGGTTTTCGACCAGTTTATGGAAACCAATAAGCTCTACGAAGTAGGATTATCGAGCCTCGACGACGAAACCATTTTACACAAGTTCGCTGAAGCAAGCTTCCCTCAGGCTTTTCTCAAAGATTTACGCAAGTTCATTGCCATTGTAAAAAACCCGCTTGCAGTAAGGTCTTCGAGTTTGCTCGAAGACAGCCATTATCAGCCTTTTGCTGGTATCTACTCTACCTACATGATCCCGTATATCAAGGATTCTGAGATGATGATCAACATGCTTACCGATGCAATCAAGAGTGTGTATGCTTCGGTGTATTACAAAGAAAGTAAGGCATATATGGCTGCAACCAAGAATGTGATCGACGAGGAAAAAATGGCGGTTGTGCTGCAGGAAGTTTGCGGTAAAAAACACGAAAACACATATTATCCCGAAATTTCGGGTGTTGCAAGATCTACCAATTTTTACCCCATTGGCAAGGAGAAACCCGAAGAAGGTATTGTAAATCTGGCATTGGGGCTTGGAAAATACATTGTTGACGGGGGAATGTCGCTGCGCTTTTCACCACGCCACCCAAAGAAGATTTTACAGCTCAGCAGCCCCGAAATTGCCTTGAAAGAAACCCAAAACTATTTTCTGGCGCTCGACCTTGACCCGAAAAGCTTTAAAATATCCACCAACGAAGGTATGAACCTTTTAAAGCTCAACCTGAATGCTGCCGAAATGCACGGAGTGCTAGATAACATTGCTTCCACCTACGATTACAACGATCAGGCCATTCACGACGGTGTGTATCCAGGTAAAAAAATTATCAGTTTTGCCAATGTACTTAAATACAATCGTTTACCTCTGTGCGATGCCATCTCCGATGTGCTGCGTATCGGGCAAAGCGAAATGAGCAATCCGGTGGAAATAGAATTTGCCGTTTCGTTCGATCCAATCGACAACAAAAAGGCAATGCTGCACCTGCTTCAGATACGACCCATTGTTGAAAGCGACGAAGTTCTGCCAATTGATGTTACCAGCATCCCCAAAGAAAATACAATTATAACCAGCCGAAGCGCCTTGGGTAACGGGGTTATAGAAGATGTTCACGACATTATCTATGTGCGGTCAGAGAATTTCGACCCTGCCGATAACCCAAAGCTTGCCGAAGAGATTGGGCGTCTCAACGAACAACAGGTGCTGCTCCGTAGAAACTATATTTTGGTCGGTCCCGGACGATGGGGCTCAAGCGATCACTTTTTGGGTATCCCTGTGAAATGGTCGCAGATATCGGGTGTGCGTGTGCTGGTGGAAATGTCGTTGCAGAATTACCAGATCGACCCGAGCCAGGGAACCCACTTTTTCCAGAACCTGACCTCGTTCAAGGTAGGATATTTCAACATCAACCCCAGCATCCAAGACGGATTTTTCGACCTGGGTTTCCTGAATAGACGCAAACCGGTGTACGAATCAGAAAAGCTGAAACTGATACGCTTTGCACATCCTGCAAAAATTTATATCGACGGAAAAAAGGGGATAGGGCTTATTCTGAAACCTGAGCGGGTGCTGAGTTAAGGGTAAGGTATGTGTACTCTTGGACATAATTTCTGAACCTGCATCTGCGTATTCGCAATAGGGTATGAATGCTTTAGAATTTACTGGCTGGGCAGTCTACTCGATTACAGGCTGTAACTTTACAACCCATTTGTTTCCTTTTTCACATTCAGCAATAAATATGTCTTTCAA
This sequence comes from Bacteroidales bacterium, assembly GCA_017994175.1. Taxonomy (GTDB): domain Bacteria; phylum Bacteroidota; class Bacteroidia; order Bacteroidales; family ML635J-15; genus JAGOEF01. The sequence goes on from JAGOLH010000015.1 coordinate 7,611, forward strand.
CCAGTTTAGTTCATCGTCGTCATTAAGTTCATCGTCGTCAATCGTTTTAATTATTTCAAGGCAACTTTTAAAGTCGCCTAAATTTCTTTTTAATTCCGCTATCATAATTCTTTCTTCTAAATTGGATTCGTCAAGAAGCGAGATTAGTTTATTACAGTTTTCTTGCCACTTGATTTCGTCATTCACATCAACAAATGGGTCATTGCCATTTCTTACTCTGTCATTATAAGCCCACCAAATTTGTCGACGTATATATAATTCTTCCTCCATATTTTCAGCAAGTCCTTCATTAAGAGTTCTAAAGTAGTCTTCAATATTTAGAAATTCAGCGTCATCCGCCATTATCCAATTTAAATTTTTTACGCCCCTCCACCATTCATATTGCACAATTTCTTCCAATTTACTCAACCAGAAGATTGTATCACATTTTTTACACTTAGTTAGATCAGGAAATTCAGGATGCTTAGTAATACTCTTACCGTCAGAGAATACTTCTGCACCAATATTGTTCCAACTCAAATAACTTCCATTTTTCAAAAGATTGCCACAATTTGGGCATTTGTAAACGTAATTTGGTCCTGTCATCATATTGTATTATATTTTAATGGCTTATGCGAGTCGCTAACCGCACCTGCGTTGGTTATTTTTTAATTAGTCATAGGGTTGATAATTCACTAAACTAGTGAAATTCAATTTCAAAGTTACAAAAAATATAATTATGTGAACACGTAATTACCTGAAAAATTTGTTGCAGAAAAATTTTCACAAACATTCGAGTTATTACTAACACACCAGCAGAAGTATGTTAATGCTTTTGAACCACTGGCGGGGCAGTTAACCCGATTTTGCAAGGGTTTTTATTCTTTTTTCATTTCTGGGTGATATTCATGATAGTCTGGTGGATATTTCTCATCCCAAATGAACTTATAGCCAGTGTCCAATTTAATAAATTTAAAATTTCTATTCCAGGTGTAAATATTATCGGATAGACTTCCAATAAATATCGCACCTACCAATAAAATTCCTGATAGAGATAAAAGAATTATAGTCAAAGTCTTATTCAACCTAATTTTTATTAGAAATTTGTTTACAAGAAAAGTAAGCGTTAACCAAAAACTGAAATAGGTTAAAACGTCAATTATTAAAGCTGAAACGAAGATTTGTAAGCAGAGAGAAGTATGCCAGCACCGACACATAAATGGTAAAGGAAATCCGGTTAATATTTCGTCTGTTCCACCCCAAATGTCTACATACCACCACTTCGTAACAGTTAAAAACGAAATAATCGTCAAGGGCAATACTAATTTCCAGATCAACTGTTTCATTTCTTTTTTTTAACTAATGCTTGCAGCAAAACGCTGTATATACCAGCTTTTATTCAATTTTACATCCAATTCTATCTGGTTTTTTACTCCAATAAAGATAAAGACCTTTCCCAATGATATAATCTTCTGTGATGAAACCCCAGTATCTTGAATCACGAGCGTTGTGCCGGTTGTCACCAATGAGGAAGTAATAATTATTTTTAAACCTATAGTCTGTAATTACTTGATTATTTATTTTAACTATTGAATCTGAAATTAAGCAATTCTCATTTTCCTGTTGTATGTATGATGCATAAATTCCAATGTTAATTCTAGTCAACTTAATTTCTTTCCCTTTTTGAGGGATATAAATTGGTCCGTAATTGTCAACTGTGCAAATCGTATCTGATTTTGGAAAAAGCATTAAAGAATGATCCTTGCTTGCTGTAACTTTATTAATTTCTTTAACAATAGTGTTTTTTGCCAATTCTTTCGCCTCTTTTTCTGTTATAAATACTAGGTAATAGTAGTCACCCACTTGATAATAGTCAGTTATTCCATGCTTATCAAATAACCTTTGATTTATTGCATCTCCATTTGTTGTGATAAAGTACTGGAATTTTAGTTTTTCAATGTTGTCAACCAATTTTTTATTCACATAAGCAAGACCATTTATGATTTCCAAACTATCACCTGGCATGCTCAGACATCTGAAAACAAATAGTGTATTTGTGTCTTGTGGGTATTTAAAAACAACAATATCATTTAATCTTATATTTTTAGTCCTTTCAATTGTTCCATAATCACCTGCCTGCAATGTTGGACTCATTGAAGTTGTCGGTATGGAGATAAAGAAAATTGGTGTAATATTATTAAGACTTCCTTTTGGTAAAAAACTTATAAATATCATTTGAAGTAAAATAATTGATAAGTAGACATACCATTTATCATACTTTTTTGGAGAAACATATGGCTTTCGTTTTACAGATTTAAAGGCATCAATAATTGCGAATAGGTAATAACAAATTATAACTGCGAATAGACCAACTAATATATGAAAGCTATATGCAAAAAACCTAATAGATAATAAAATAAATATAAGCCCCAAATAAATGAATACTCCTTTTTTTATTTTCCCGGCATAAACATGACCCAAGCCAAGAAGGAATAAATTTAAGAATGATGCGAGCCAAGGACTTTTTCTTTTTAGTTGTTTTTCAGTGACCTGTTTTTCCGGCACTAAATTATCCTTTTCATTGTTGAATTCATCAGGCATATCTTTATTGTTTTTTGTTATCATATTTAATTGGTGCTACTAAGTCGCTAACCGCAACTGTGGTGTTTATTTTTGAATTAGACTTAGGTTTGATAATTCACAAAACTACTGTAATCCACTTTCAAAGCTACAAAAAATAAAATTATGTGAACACGCAATTACCTGAAAAAATTCATAGCAGAAATATACTCCCAAACAGGTGCCGGCAGATAATGGCGGATATCACGGTTCGAAGCAATGGCATCACGGATGAACGAGGATGAAATCTCTACAGCAGGTGCTTCGGTAAGGACGATGTTTTCATGGATTACACCGGTTCCAGTGTTTTTTCGCGGATATACATAAATGCGGTAATTCCTGAGAATTTCGTTGTAGTTCTTCCATTTGGCGAATCCTGTCAGGTTGTCGCTGCCCATGATGATGGCAAATTGCCTGTCGGGATGTTTTTCGCTGAGATAGGTGAGCGTGTCGATGGTATAACTTGGTTTTGGCATCGAAAATTCAATGTCGGATGCCCTGAAGCGGTCGTCGCTTTCGATGGCAAGGTTCAGTAGATGCAGCCGCTGCCGTTCGGGAAGCATGTGTTGTTTTTGCTTGAACGGACTTTGCGGGCTCACAATAAACCACACTTCGCACATTTCGGTAAATTCCACAAAATAATTGGCTATCAACAGATGCCCGATATGCACCGGGTTGAAGGAACCAAAAAACAGACCGGTGAGTTTATTGTGCATTGGTTACAGTTATTTCAAACAACAATGTGGAATAGGGGGGGATGATGCCTTTTTTTTCTGACCCGTAGGCAAGCCTGAAAGGTATTATCGCCAGTGCAGTCTCACCAACGCACATATAGCCCACAGCCTCTTCAAGACCAGCAATAACTTCGTTTTTTCCCATGGTGAATGTGAAAGGTGGCTCGTTGCTTTCAACAGCATCAAAAACACCTCCGTCAAGAAACATCGCTGTATAGCGCACACTAACCGTATTTCCCGGTTTCACCCTGATGTTGCCCTGTTTTTTCAGGCTTTTGAAATAGAGTCCGCTTGCAGTAGGGGTTATTTGCAAATCTTCGGTCAGTAAAAAGCGGTTAATCATGCTCAGTTCTTCAGCAGCATACTGTCGGTCGCTTGCCGAGATCTGCCTTCCGAATTCATCTTTCGGCGTAATTTTTTTCAATCTCACGTAGAACACCACCTTATCACCCGGTTTTATGAAATCGGGTACATACACGAGTTTTCGGGTATAGCGGTAAAAATCGGCTCCATCAATTTTAAAAATTGCACTGTCGCCTTCAGCCATCATCAGGAAGGCTTCTTCAATGCTCCCGTGGTGGGCCGGGGGCTCAAGCCGCATCCTGAAGTCGCTCCCTGCATCTTTCGAATCGAAAAGAACAGAATCGGTTTCGGTGGTGTATTTTAAGTTCATATCAAGAACATCGCCAATGAGAGGCCGCTTATTGTGGCGATCACCCACAAACTTATACAGTAAGCCCGATTCCGAAAGGGCATACGAACGTGTTTCGCGACTGATTTCGTTTACAATAATATTTCCATTAGCATCGAACTGCAATATGGCACCGTTTAGATAATCTTTATCAATCCCGGGAATCCGTTCATGAAAAGCCATAGAAACAATTGCCGGATCATGGCCGTTTATGCACGATGTGAGGCCGGCTGCTACTATAAAAGGCACTATGAAAATAAGTAGCTTTTTCATTTAGTTTCAAGGAGTTCAACATCGAAAACCAGTGTGGAGTAGGGCAATATTTCGTCCTTACCCAATGCACCATAGGCAATGCGTGATGGAATAATCAGCCGGGCTTTTCCGCCGGTTTGCATAAGCGCTATTCCCTCGTCCCAGCCATCGATCACTTCTTTGTTGCCCAGCGTAAATTCAATGGGTCTCGATGTAAGCGATGTCTCGAACATAGAGCCATCAATAAAACAGCCAGTGTAGTGGACTTTAACTTTTTGCCCGGGGCTGGGTTTGACCCCGCTGCCTTTTTTCAGCTCAATATAGTACAGCCCTGATGGTGTTGGTTTCACAGTTACGTTAGTGCGCTTCAGGTAATCGGCGAGAAGACTGAGTTCCGTCGCCTCGTCTTTGTGATATTTTTCTACCAGCAGATCGTTGTAGTTACCCTCCGAAATTATTTCATCCAGGCGAATGTGCAGTATTATTTTATCGCCTTTTTTTACCTTATCCGGAAGTTTTTCAAGTTTTTCGGTATAGGTGTAATAATTGTAAGCATCGACCCTGAAAACAGCGCTGTCGCCTAAATGCATCATTGCCAGAGCGTCCTCAAGCGAACCGCCCGGGTGGGCTGGTTCGTGCAGCTTTTTCAGATATTTACGGTCACTCTTCCTCGAAGAAAACAGGAGGTCACCGTTTTCGGTAAGCACATCCAGCGTGATTACCAAAAGCTCATCGGGTTTTGCAGCCGAGGCTTCGGGGTTCTCAGTGATAAAACGATATTCCAAACCGGAAGAAGCTTTTTTGAATGAGTTTACGGGGTTTTTACATCCCCATAAAAAAAGCGTTAATAACAATAATATCAGATAATTACGCATATATAATTAATCATTAACATTAATTAACTCGATGTCATACACCAAAATAGCGCGGTAAGGCACTTTGTGGCCATCGCCGGGAACGCCGTAAGCAAGATGCGGGTGAAGAATGAATCGTGCTTTATCTCCTACATGCAACATGCGAAGGCCTTCATCGATACCGGTTTCCTCTGTGTTATGCCCAATTAGCATTTCGCGGTTTCCTGTGGAATCAGACGAGTAGATAAGGGTTCCATCGAGTAAATAAGTCTTGTAAGCGAATTCGGCTTTTTTTCCAACCACGGGCATTACCCCAGACGGTGAAGTGTGGTAAATCTGGTAATATAGTCCCGTTTTGGTCTGCTGCATATCCCATTTACGGCGCGTTATATAACTTTTAATCATTTCGTCCTGCATATCAATCAATTCCCTGTTCATGTCTTTCATATCCTTGGGGGACTTGACATCCTGGTAGCTATAGTTTTCGTTATCAACAGCCACATTGTTGTTTCCTGTATTGCACGATACAATAGCAAGAAAAGGAAACACAAGCATTGCAAGAAGATATTTGTTAGAAAATTTCATTTGTGTATAAGGCAATTTTATTAGTAAAAAATTCAACAGCTTCATCAAGTGAGCCATGGTATTCGCCACCTGCAGCGTTAATATGTCCGCCACCTTTAAAATACTCAGCTGCAAATTGGTTCACAGCAAATTTATTTTTCGACCTGAAAGATACTTTTATGAATGTTTTTCGCTCGATAAAAATGGCAGATACTTTGATACCTGCAACCGACAGTGGATAATTTACAAAGCCTTCGGTGTCGCCATCCTGATATCCGTAATCCTGCAAATCCTTCAGAGTGAGTTTTATATATGCAGTTTTGAGCTCAGGAAGCACAACCAAAGCCTTATTCAATGCATAGCCCAAAAGGCGCATGCGTGAGGCTGAAAAATTATTATACACATTATCGAATGCAGCATCTTTGTTTACCCCGAATTTCAGGATCTTTGACACAATACGGAAGGTGTTGCTGTTGGACGAATTAAAATTGAACGAACCGGTATCGGTCATGATGCCCACGTAAATGCACTCTGCAAAGTTGCGGTTTGCATATTTCAGAAATCCTGCTTTCTCGGTAGCTTCAAAAATAAGCTCTGCCGTTGAACTGCTTTGCGTGGAATGAATGAGCAAATTATAGAAAGCAACCGGCCCGGGGTGGTGGTCGATAAGAATTACATCGGCACCGGCTTTTTTAATCATGGGTTGTATCACTGCCATACGGGTGATATCGTTGAAATCGACACAAATTATTAAATCTGCCTCGCTGATAAGTGCTTTTGCTTTCTGTTTTTCTTTGGAGGCTATTACAATACTATCGTTGCCGGGCATCCATTTTAGGAATGCCGGAAAATCGTTTGGACATACGACTTCTGCTTTTTTTTCAAGGCTGATAAATAGGTGATACATAGCCAATGCCGACCCAATGGCATCGCCGTCGGGATTTTCATGCGGAATGATTACCGCATGATTTGCCCGCAGCACATACTCTTTAAACTTCACTATGCTGTTGCTGTTTTTCGGAATCAATGCCATTTTTCAAACTCGTATTATGATATAACCTATAAAAATAGAATTTTGTTTCATTAGTTTACAAAAAAAAGTAAAAATGATTATTAATTATACTGGGTAGTTTTAAGAAACAAAACTTCACCATATATTATAAGCTATGATACCCAGAGTTGACTCCATTGTTTACGTGTGTAAAATTCAACCCACAAAAAATGGTGAAAAGAATAGTTGGTTTTACCATTTTTTTTTGGGTTTAATAGCATTTATTTATCATGAATTAACTTCATATTCATAACCTGATCGTTGTGGCGGATCTGTAACAGGTACATTCCTGCAACATAGCCTGACATATCAATAGTTTGTATGAATTCATCCGATATATAACTATGGCATTCCCACAACAATTTACCCTGAATATCGGTCAATTCACAATAAATGAGACCTGTATAACCCGTTATTTCCAGCGTAGTTTCAGTGCTTGCCGGATTTGGATACAAGCTAATTCCAATGGTATTGTCGATTCCGTTTATCGATTGACAAACTTCAACTATAACCATGATAGTATCTGTCGATTCGCATTCACCTACGCCAACGGTAGCCCAAACTTCATACTCACCGGGTTCTGCCCAGGTTGCATTAAAGCTTTGTTCCGTGGTTTCATCGGACCAGATAATATAATCGTAAGTGCCGGTAAGCGTATAGCTAAAGAGCTCATCAACACAGCCCGGTAGTGTTTCAGGAAGTACAAGCTCAGGAGCCGCTATTTCGGTAACAACAATTTCGTCGGAGGAACTGCAGTGGTATTCGTTCATGATAATTACCGAGTAGGTTCCACCTTCATCAACTACCAAAATTTGGTCAACAGAGCCGGTGCTCCATTCGTAGGACAATAAGTTGTCGCCTGCATCAAGGGTGAGAGTCTCGTAATCGCAGATGGTTTGGTCTTCGCCAAGGTTTATTTCCGGAACCGGGTTGAAGAAAACATTGATTTCATCGGATGCAGTACATCCGTGAATATCTGTTACTGTAACATAATAGTCGCCATCTTGAGTTGCCTCATAAATCTGGTCTTCGTAGCCATCATGCCATAAATAACTGCTAAAATCTTCTCCTGCATTAAGATTTACGGTATTGCCAATACAGTCTTCGATATCGTCTCCAAGTTGGATAACAGGATTATTAAACACTGTTATTTGAAGTGTTTCTACATCAGCTCCATCAAGGTTTTCAACAGTGAGGCTTACAGTGTAAATGCCCGGTGTTTCAAAGGTGAAAGACGTGTTGGCAGTGTTGGCAGAATTCTCTCCATCAAAATTCCATAACCATGTGAGCGGGTTGTTTGTTGATGCGTCAGTAAATGTTACTGTAAGCGGGGCGCATCCTTCGGTAACGTCTGAGCTGAATGCTGCAATAGGAGGAGTGTTCAAGGTTGTAACCGTACCACAGGCTTCGAGAGTGCAGTTGTTTGCATCGGTAACAGTTACACAATACACTCCACCGGTAAGGCCTGTTACAGTTTCCATATCTGACCCTGATGACCATTCGTACGAAACCGGGAAGGTCGCGGATGATACATTCACAGTTGCAGTTCCATCGTTCATTCCTGTGCCTGATTCAGCAGTTGTTACAACATTGGCTGTAATTGCAGTATAATAAGTAACTGAAACTATATCAGATGCAGTACAACCATTTATATCTTCCACTATAACAGTGTAATCGCCAGAAGAACTTACAGTGTTAGTTGAAGTTCCATTAACATTATTCCACTGATATGAAACAAATCCTTCTCCAGCATTAAGTGTAACGATATCGTATGAGCAGGCATAGATATCAGCACCCAGATCTACTATTGGATTGTTGTTAACTTCAACTATGGTAGAAGCAAGCGATGAGCAACCGGTTGAAGAATTTGTGTATAATACCGTATAGGTGCCTTCGTCAGCTGTTTCAATATTTGAAATAACAGGGTCTTCATCGGTGGATGTATACCCTGACGGGCCTGCCCATACAAAAGAAGTGCCACCGCTACCGTCAGCAAGTAAATACGCTGTTTCTCCCGAACAGTAAGGGCCATCGTTCAAGGCACTAATTGTCGGATTCAGATTAACAATAACCGATGTGTTTGCTGATGCACTGCATGAAGTGAGTGTGTTAGTGAGAGTTACAGTATATGTCCCGGCAGAAGAGGTTGTTGCATCAGTAACTGATGGATTAGCATCGGAACTGGTAAACCCATTCGGACCTGTCCATAAATAGCTATTGCCTCCGGATCCAGATGTATTTAACATTATAGTATTTCCCTCACAATAAGATCCTGTATTTCCTGCAGAAACTGTTGGATTTGGGTTAACTTCTACAATGGTGGAAGCAGAAGCTGAGCAACCGCTGGTGCTATTCAGCAGCGTTACCACATATGTTCCTTCAGCACTGGTGGTTATTCCAGATTGCTGTGGATTTTCGTTGCCTGAAGTATAACCGGCCGGACCTGTCCATGAATAAATATTTCCTCCGGAACCTGTTGCATTTAATTGCAGTGTTTCTCCTTCGCAATAGGGTCCATTGTTAGAAGCACTAATTGTTGGATTTGCATTCACTGTGGCTGTTATAGTAGCCGAAGCTGAGCAACCTGTGGTTGTATTTGACAGCACAACGGTATAAGCTCCCGAGTGCGTTGTTAATGCATTGGTTCTTTGTGGGTCTTCGAGCGAAGAGCTAAAGCTTACCGGACCAGACCAGGAGTAGGATGTACCCCCTGAGCCCGTTGCATTGAACGTCAGGGTAGAGCCTGCACATATCGGGCTGTTGTTGGTAGCCGATACTGTTGGGTTTGCATTCACTGTGGCTGTTGTAGTAGCCGAGGCAGAGCAGCCTGTGGAAGTATTTGACAGTACAACGGTATAAGCTCCTGAGTGCGTTGTTAATGCATTATTTCTTGACGGGTCTTCGATTGTTGAGCTAAAGCTCACCGGACCAGACCAGGAGTAGGATGTACCCCCTGAGCCTGTTGCATTGAACGTCAGGGTAGAGCCGGCACATATCGGACTGTTGTTGGTGGCCGATACGGTTGGGTTTGGATTTACTGTGGCTGTGGTAGTAGCCGAAGCCGAGCAGCCTGTGGAAGTATTTGACAGCACAACGGTATAAGCTCCTGAGTGCGTTGTTAAGACATTGGTTCTTTGTGGGTCTTCGAGCGAAGAGCTAAAGCTTACCGGACCAGACCATGAGTAGGATGTACCCCCAGAACCTGTTGCATTGAACGTCAGGGTAGAGCCTGCACATATGGGACTGTTGTTGGTAGCCGATACGGTTGGGTTTGCATTTACTGTGGCTGTTGTAGTAGCCGAAGCCGAGCAGCCTGTGGAAGTATTTGACAGCACAACGGTATAAGCTCCTGAGTGGGTTGTTAAGGCATTGGTTCTTGACGGGTCTTCAATTGTTGAACTAAAGCTTACCGGACCAGACCAGGAATAGGATGTACCACCTGAGCCTGTTGCATTGAACGTCAGGGTAGAACCGGCACATATCGGACTGTTGTTGGTAGCCGATACTGTTGGATTTGGATTTACTGTAACAGACGTTGATGCTGTAGCACTACATCCAGTTGCCGTGTTTGAAAGAACAACAGTATAAATGCCAGTATGGGTAACAAGGGAATTTGTCCGTTGTGGATCATCTATGCTGCTGGTAAATCCAGCCGGACCTGTCCAATTATAAGAAGCTCCTCCTGAACCTGTAGAATTCAGTAAAATAGTTTGTCCTGCACAATATGGGCCTGAATTTGATGCAGAAATGGAAGGGTTCGCATTTACGGTAATGTATCCTGCGACTGTCTTTGAATCGGAGCCATCGCTGTTGGTAACAGTAAGTGAAACAGCCCAGGTGCCGGGTGTATTATATACAACCACAGGATTTTGAACATTTGAAGTAGTGGTGGCAGCACCTTGAAATGACCAACTCCATGCGTAAGGACTGTTTGTCGATAAATCGGTAAAACTAACTGATTGACCCTGACAAATACTGGTTGGACTACCAGCAAAGTCAGCAACAGGGGGTGTGTTGTTTGTGGGAACATTCACAATTCCACTTACAGTACAACCATTACCATCCTCAACTGTAACAGAATAGTTGCCTCCTGCCAGACCGGTGATTGTTGCAGTTGACTGTCCGCCACTCCATAAGTAGCTATATGGAGACGTACCGGTGGGGGTAACTGTAGCAGTACCATCGTTTGTGCCTGTTCCTGACTCTGGTGTCGATGACATGGTTAATGTAGTGGCAGGATAAAAGCTAACAGAAACATTATCAATGGCTTCGCATAAATTTATGTCTGTAAGAGTGACCGAATAAATACCTGATGCATTTACAGTAATTGTTTGTGTAGTAGCCCCAGTTGACCAGTCATAGGTATATCCGGTTCCTGCATCCAAAGTTACAGTATTCCCCGGACATGAATTTATAGCCGACCCCAATTCAACAGAAGGAATAGAGTTAACGGTTGCATTGGTAGTAGCCGAAGCAGAGCAGCCTGTGGAAGTATTTGACAGCACAACGGTATAGGCTCCTGAGTGCGTTGTTAAGGCATTGGTTCTTGACGGGTCTTCAATTGTTGAACTGAAGCTTACCGGACCCGACCAGGAATAGGATGTACCCCCTGAACCTGTTGCATTGAACTCCAGGGTAGAGCCGGCACATATCGGACTGTTGTTGGTAGCCGATACTGTTGGGTTTGCATTCACTGTGGCTGTGGTAGTAGCCGAAGCAGAGCAGCCTGTGGAAGTATTTGACAGCACAACGGTATAAGCTCCTGAGTGCGTTGTTAATGCATTGGTTCTTGACGGGTCTTCAATTGTTGAGCTAAAGCTTACGGGACCCGACCAGGAATAGGATGTACCCTCTGAACCCGTTGCATTGAACGTCAGGGTAGAGCCGGCGCATATCGGACTGTTGTTGGTAGCCGATACTGTTGGATTTGCATTCACTGTGGCACTAGTAGTAGCCGAAGCTGAGCAGCCTGTGGAAGTATTTGACAGCACAACGGTATAAGCTCCTGTGTACGTTGTTAATGCATTGGTTCTTGACGGGTCTTCAATTGTTGAGCTAAAGCTTACGGGACCAGACCAGGAATAGGATGTACCCCCTGAACCCGTTGCATTAAACGTCAGGGTAGAACCTGCGCATATCGGACTGTTGTTGGTAGCCGATACTGTTGGGTTTGCATTCACTGTGGCTGTGGTAGTAGCCGAAGCAGAGCAGCCTGTGGAAGTATTTGACAGCACAACGGTATAAGCTCCTGAGTGCGTTGTTAATGCATTGGTTCTTGACGGGTCTTCAATTGTTGAGCTAAAGCTTACGGGACCAGACCAGGAATAGGATGTACCCCCTGAACCCGTTGCATTAAACGTCAGGGTAGAACCTGCGCATATC
>JAGOLH010000015.1:19836-51483 GCA_017994175.1 Bacteroidales bacterium
AGCTTACGGGACCAGACCAGGAATAGGATGTACCCCCTGAACCCGTTGCATTAAACGTCAGGGTAGAACCTGCGCATATCGGACTGTTGTTGGTAGCCGATACTGTTGGGTTTGCATTCACTGTGGCCGTGGTAGTAGCCGAAGCAGAGCAGCCTGTGGAAGTATTTGACAGCACAACGGTATAAGCTCCTGAGTACGTTGTTAATGCATTGGTTCTTGACGGGTCTTCAATTGTTGAGCTAAAGCTTACGGGACCAGACCAGGAATAGGATGTACCCCCTGAACCTGTTGCATTGAACGTCAGGGTAGAGCCTGCACATATCGGACTGTTGTTGGTGCCCGATACTGTTGGGTTTGGATTTACTGTGGCAGTTGTAGTAGCCGAAGCAGAACAGCCTGTGGAAGTATTTGACAGCACAACGGTATAAGCTCCTGAGTGCGTTGTTAAGGCATTGGTTCTTGACGGGTCTTCGAGCGAAGAGCTAAAGCTTATCGGACCATTCCAGGAATAGGATGTACCCCCTGAGCCTGTTGCATTGAACGTCAGGGTAGAGCCGGCACATATCGGACTGTTGTTGGTAGCCGATACGGTTGGATTTGCATTCACTGTGGCAGTAGTAGTAGCCGAAGCAGAGCAGCCTGTGGAAGTATTTGACACCACAACGGTATAGGCTCCTGAGTGCGTTGTTAATGCATTGGTTCTTTGTGGGTCTTCGAGCGAAGAGCTAAAGCTTACGGGACCAGACCAGGAATAGGATGTACCCCCTGAACCCGTTGCATTGAACGTCAGGGTGGAGCCGGCGCATATCGGACTGTTGTTGGTGGCCGATACGGTTGGGTTTGCATTTACTGTGGCTGTTGTAGTAGCCGAAGCAGAGCAACCTGTGGTAGTATTTGACAGCACAACGGTATAAGCTCCTGAGTGCGTTGTTAATGCATTGGTTCTTTGTGGGTCTTCGATTGATGAGCTAAAGCTTACCGGACCAGACCATGAGTAGGATGTACCCCCTAAACCCGTTGCATTAAAGGTCAGGGTGGAGCCGGCGCATATCGGACTGTTGTTGGTGGCCGATACGGTTGGGTTAGGATTAACAGTTACATTCGTTGTCCCTGATACAGAACATCCTGTCGATGTATTGGTTAACACCAGAGTGTATGTTCCGGCATTTACAGTTTGAGCATTCGCAATTTGTGGATTTGTAGAGGTATTTGCATACGAATTAGGACCAGTCCAGGAATAGGAGTTTCCGCCTGAACCATTGGCTGTAAGAACAATGGTCTGACCTACACAATAAGGTCCGCCATTAACCGGTGATACTGTCGGATTTGCATTCACAACTACGATGGTATTTGCAGTTGCAAAACAATTTGAACTTGTATTAGTATATGTTACAGTATATGTTCCGGAATTAACGGTTTGAGCATTAGTAATGCTTGGGTCTTCGGTAGTGCTGGAATATGAATTTGGTCCCGACCATGAAAATGTATTCCCTTCCGAGCCTTCGGCGCTCAGCGAAACTGATTGACCTGCGCAAACTGGACCTGTATTGGATGCACTGATTGTTGGGTTGGCATTCACTGTTACCATAGTAGATGCAGAGGCAGTGCAGCCGGTTCCGGCGTTGGTCAAAACAACGGTATATGTTCCTGTATGGGTTGTGAGTGCATTAGTGCGTGTTGGGTCTTCGAGTGTTGAAGTGAAGCCGGCAGGGCCTGTCCATGAATACGAAGTTCCATCCGAGCCTGTTGCATTCAGGTTGATGGTATTGCCAACACAATACGGCCCTGTATTCGCTGCCGAAACGCTTGGGTTCAGGTTCACAGTAATATATCCAATTTTTGTTTCAGTATCGGAGCCAGATGCATTCGTTGCAGTCAGGCTTACCTGATATGTGCCGGCAGTGGAGTAGTTAACAACAGGGCTTTGCAGATTGCTTGTAGAAGGATTGCCACCTTCAAATGTCCATGCCCATGAAGTTGGCGAGTTTGTAGTTGCATCAGTAAATGTAACTGATTGACCTGCGCATATCTGTGTAGAACTGGCTGTAAAATCAGTAACGGGAGGGGTAATTATCGGATATCCCGTAACTTTCACATTATCCATGGCATTTCGCCGTGTTGTAAGATTGCTGCTGACAGTACCACCACTGCAACTGGTATTGCTTGTCATTAACCACCTCAAATAAACATTTGCTTTGTTTTCACAAGCAGCCGGTAAAACAATGTCGTTCATGACATACCAAACGTCTTCGACTAAAACAATATTTACTCCCAAATCTGTCCAGCTTGTACCATTCAGGCTGTATTGAATTTTAAAGTTACGGGGAGACGCAGCATTGTTCGACATCTGTGCAAACGAAAGTTTTAAGGTGCCATAACCCAGTGTTGAGAAATTCACAGACCAGCCCTTGGTTCCTGAACCGGAAGCCCATGTTTCGCCGTCGATTGAACGGGTGGTAACACCTGCAGCTGAGTATAGAATGTCGCTAACACCACCAAATGGAACAATAGTTTTTGTTAGATTGGTAGTAATTCCAGCATCTGCAACATTGTTGTCCGGACTATTTGGAAAATCCCACAGTACAATTACTTCAGGGGTCTCAACCACCATAATATAGGCTGATTTTGTTTCACTGTCGGTTCCTGCTGAGTTTGTTACAGTCAGGCTAACATCATAAGTGCCTGGTACATTGTAAACAACGCTTGGGTTTTGTTCATTACTGGTCGCAGGTGTTCCACCGGGGAATGACCACTGCCAACTTGTAGGCATCTGGGTTGATAAATCGGTGAAATTGATGGTTGAACCCTCCAAAACATTTGTGTTATCGGCAATAAAATTACACGTTGGAGCCACATATACACTGTGTATTTCAATGTCATCAATCATAAAGGCATAGGCGTCGTTCGAAACGCAACGTATAGCAACATATACCGATTGGTTGTCGAATGCCGATAGGTTATAGGTATATTGGGTCCATGTTACAGGTGCCTGTACATAAGTGCCTTCAGATATTTTTACAAAATCGGTTGTGGCATTACCGGTAGTTGATACATAAACAATAAACCTTTCAAGACCGTACTGGTCGGTTATCGATTTAGCCCAGAAAGAAAACGAAGAATTCTCACCCAGGTCAATTTGAGTCGACATCAGCCAGTCGTTATTGGGCGGTGTAGTAGCTGCCATGCATATACCACACAGATTGCCTCCATGGGCTTCCCAGCCGGTGGCTGCCGGAGTGGTGTTGGCCGAGTTGAATGCGATAAATGAACCGGTATAGCTTTCGTTCGGAAAATCAAAATTTTGCGATCCGTAAGTTGTTTTTCCGTCAACATCTAAAGTTGTCCAGGGGTCGAAATTGTCAACCTGAAAATCGGTACAGGCTTCAAAATCGAGAGAAAAGGCTGTTGTACTGTTGGGGTCGAAAACCTCAATATAATCTGTCTGAGTTATGGAATTGCTTCCGTTAGTGTTAGAAACTGTTAACGATACATCAAAAAAACCTAAAGTCTCGTATGTTACTTGTGGATTGGCATCAGCACTTGAAGCAGGGGAGCCTCCTTCAAATGTCCATGTCCATGAAGTAGGATCAGTACCGGCAGAAGCATCGTTAAACTGAACCGTTTCTCCCAGGGCTACGCGTCGGGGTGTACCTACAAATCCAGCAACAGGTGGAATGCTGTTGTCGAAACATGCAAATGCATAAATTGCATGTTGGAACGTACCTCCGAATAAATCGTTATATGGAGTCCAACTGCCATAAATCGTAAACCCGGAATTAAGCCCTTCGTCCTGAGCATTGGTAACAATGGCTATGGTGTCGCCAGAAGCAGCACTCCCTGGCTCCAGCAGGCCGAGGTAAAAGCCATTGGCCGGAGCGCTAATGGTATCATCAAAATCAATATCAATATAACCCCGATTTGTAAACGCTGTTTGAATTGTTGACAAGGGAATTATTTTTGTAGCCAGCTGATTGGTTGGAACACCATTCGCATTATCCCACATGGCAAAAGTTACATTTGGGTTTGTTACATTATTGACCTCACCAAGGTAAACACGCATACCCCAAACCTGATTATACGGTTCGTGGTCTTCGAAGTATTCGGCAAAACCTTCGAACCCGTAGCTGTTGGTGCCACTCAAATAGCCGGCATATGCCCCGGAATTGGTAACTGTGTACAAACTTGCAGTACAGCAAAACTGACTCAGTGTATCACAAAAGTTGGGGACAACACCGGTTGTTATTGCATTCCCTGTTATACCGGGTAGCATATAGCAGTAAGTTGCAATGAAATATTCATAAACAGCAAAATGATATAATGTCCCTGGAGTTAAACCTGTAACAGTTACATTAGTTCCTGCTCCGGTGTAAACAACATAATTGCCGTTCCCGACTTCCATTCCGGTTCCATATACAGGGTCCGCTGTATAACTCACTGAGTTTATCGGATTCGAGTCAACCGCAGAGCCTTGCCGTGCCAGAACAATTACACCGGTTCCATTGCCTCTGTTCCAGTTAACCTGAATCTGGTTATCTCCGATATTTGAAGTAGAAAATCCCGACACCTGGGTAGTTGGAGCCGTACAGGCCGGCGGGCAGCTGATAAAACAAAATTGAATAATATTGCCATTGACTGTAATGTTGGTAATAGGCAGAGCTGTATTTACTCCGGCCCATGATTTGGAGTTAGGAGTTGTTGCATCGGTGAAGCTTGTTTTTGCGCTAGTTCCAGGCCATGGGCATCCCGATGTACTTACAGCACCCGACCCCGTCATTACACCGTTTGCAGTCGATGCATTTGCAGCCATAGGAAACATGCCCTGATGACTTGCTGCATTAATGTTGTTTGCAGAGGTGTGCGATGCAATATAACTCCCGTCAACATGATAAATAATCATACCAACACCGGGGCAAGCGTAGTCGAATCCAATTTTCTGCCGGTTTTCAAGTAAAAAATACTCATTTGACGTTTGGGTATTGTACCTGTAAAAACTTGATGCATTTTGTTCAGCATTCAACATCGCAATGTTTTGAGGGGTTGTAAGTGTTATAGCCTCTGCCCAATGATAAATATATATTTTGGTATAGGCGTTGTGGTGGGCGGGTGTTGCACCGTTGTTGTTCCATGAACCGTTTGCCATCATATCCCATTCACCGGTACCATCATATTGACCATTGGTGGAGTAATCGGTATCGTAGTAGTCGGGTGCACCCAGAACATGCCCAAATTCATGGCATATCACCCCGATACGGGTAATGTTGGTACCGCTTGTTCCTCTTAACTCGGATGAACATGAATATTTCGAAATGCTTACACCGTCTTTATTTACAGGAGTAATCGACCAGGCATGAGCCCAGATAGTATTTGACGGAGCTCCGGCTTCTTCGCCATATCCGGCATAGATCACATATACTCCATCAACAGTTCCGTTATCATCATTATCGTACAAAGAATAGTCCACGTCAGGGTCAGCAAGGTTTACGGCTTCTGCAACAAGTTGTCTGGGATACATGTCGTTATTGCTACCGTCATTGGTTCCATAATATGCTAGTGTATTTGAAGCTGTGTAGGGACCTGCAACATCTACTGTCAGGTCGAACTGACCATAGGAATTCTCCAGATAGTAGTCTTTAACACTTCCTGTAGCACTGCCAATTGTATAGTTAATCTGATTAAACAATGCATTGAAATCAGCCTGAGTTTTGGTGAATGGGCGGTCGGTATAGCCAATAAGAATACATATTAGCTTTCTATCGCCCGTTGTTGGAAATGCCTTTGTGCTTTTTAATTCTGCCTGATACATGTTCCTGATCTGCTGCAGATACGACATCTGCTCCTGATTGTAGAACAAGCCTTTCGGTGTGTTGATAAGATAAGCAACTGCTGCTGCGTCTCTTATTTCAATATCGCGGGCGACAATTCCGCTGGGAATCATTTCGCCATGCAGGTCGCGGGTGGCATATTCATAGTAACCTTCGCTATTAAACATCAGGGTATAGCCATCGAGGGTTTCTGCCCACTTTACAAATTCATCACCATGAAGATAAATCTTCAATGTGGATCCATCCGGTTGGGTAAATTCAATCAAACCAGGCTTTGCAGGAACCGAGAATGCAGGCTGGCTCATACACACAATTACAAATAACGTAGTTAATACGTAAAACAGTTTTCTCATAAAACGAAGATTATTTTTGAAAATATGAAAATATCAGAGATACAAAGACTCATACCTTAATATTACAAAGCTTACAGCACAACAAATTCAATAATAAACACAAAAATTTCAGTATAGTTTACTGACACACAAATCACCTATCAAAAGTAATTCTTAATTGTCAATTGCTGGTATGTAATTTAAATTTCTGAATATTATTTATACCATGAGATGTATAATAACTAAAATATGCTCACATATGCATTCTAAAATGTCGCAGGCTTATTCCTTTGTTTTAACGACCTAATGGGATGCAACAGCTTGAAAAATTCCATGTCGTTGTAGTTGCTTTCATCAACACCACAGAACGATAGTCCGCAATAAGCTGTCATGTTCGAATGTAACGGACTGATTTTATGAAAAATAATAACTTCATTTTCGATGAAATCGGTGAGTTGTTTCCGGCTTTTGTAGAGGTTGGAGTGTTTTTTTATTTGAATAGCTTCGATGAAAGAAATCAAATCCCAGTATTTTTCCATTGCATAATAGAATCCGGCAGGGGTGCTTTTCAGCGTGTACGTTTTTTTAGGATTGAATTCGCCGATGAAGTTAGAGAAGTAAAACTTCAGACTATCGAGCTTTGAATTATCAATCAGGGTATAGGAGTTGAACATGTTTGCCGGTTCATTGTCGGCAATGCAACTGGCTATTTCGAGGCTGCCTGTGGAAGGATTGTTTGAAATATACTCAAACAATGCCCTGTAATAGCCGTTGGGTGCGCCAACTTTTTGCTGCGAGCACAGGGTGTAGTCAGCCACATCCTTAAATTCAAAAATGGGTTCTATTGAGCCTTTTACGCAGATTTGAAGGAATAGTAAATCTATTTTTCTGCCAGAAAAGCTATTTCGGATGATATCCCTAACACTGTCAACAATCAGAAATCCTGATTCCGGATATTCGTCGAGGCACATTTCGTTCAGTTTTCCACCATGATCCAAGAAGCACAGGGCTATATTATCGTATGTAAACAGGTTAATTGCCCACTGCAAGTAATCGTTGTAACTATCAGAATGATAAGAATATTCGTTTGGAATTGTGTATCCGGTTATTGTGTCGTGCATGATTACGTAGCGTCTCATACCGAGAGTATCACCAAAATCGGCCTGAATAGTTACAGCGACATTCTCATTTAATACACCGCTTTTTATCATGCTGATAATGGTATCGCCATATTCCGATAAATTATTGTCGTATGGCATATAGTAAACAAAAAGCCAGTTCGTATGCGTTCTGAAATCCTGGGCCGATACGGGAGAGAGCTTTATAAGCAGGCTGAAGAGAAGGAGAACTTGAACAAATCGTTTTATTGAATGTTTCATACCTGAAAAGCATTAATTCTTCGAAAATACAAAAATTACAGGAAGATTTTTGAATTGTGAATGATGAATGTATGAATGAAGAATTTGATGTGAGTATGTGAGGGTTTGATGATGATAAATTTCGGAAATCGGAGTTTTTATATTGATCTGCGAAAATTTAATAAAATATTCCGAAAATGCGTGGTTTATTATATATTTGAAAATTGATAAGTGTATGGGTTGGATTTTAAATTTTTGTTCACGAACTTTGACACGAATACAATTAAAACTATTTGGCCATGAAAAAGACCTGTATTGTAGCTGTTTTAAATTTCGTTTTTCTCAGTGTTTTCTCTCAAACCTGGCAAGAAGCCGACAGCCTAAGGGATGTATATCTCGAAAAAGAGAGTTTCGACACAGCCTTAATTTATGCTGAAACAGCCGCTGAATTGGTGAAAGAAGAGTTTGGTGAAATGGATACCTTGTATGCGGATATGCTTGAAGGATTGCTATATGTTTATTACTATCTTGGAAAATACGATGAAGCCATTAGATGCGGTGAAAAAGAAAAAAACATACGCGTAATAACTCAAGGAAGCTTACATGAAAAATATGGTTCATGCCTAAATAACCTTGCCCTCTTGTATAAAATTATGGATCAATACGACAAAGCCCTTCCGCTTTATCTTGAGGCATTAGAAAACTGCGAAAAATCTTTGGGCAAACAGCATTCTGAATATGGGATTCGTTTAAGCAATCTGGCTTTATTGTACTCAGAAATGGGCCAATACGACAAAGCCCTTCCGCTTTATCTTGAGGCATTAGAAAACTGTGAAAAATCTTTGGGCAAACAGCATTCTGCATATGGGAATCGTTTAAACAATCTGGCTGGATTGTATAAAAGTATGGGTCAATACGACAAAGCCCTTCCGCTTTATCTTGAGGCATTAGAAAACTGCGAAAAATCTTTGGGCAAACAGCATTCTGAATATGGGATTCGTTTAAGCAATCTGGCTTTATTGTACTCAGAAATGGGCCAATACGACAAAGCCCTTCCGCTTTATCTTGAGGCATTAGAAAACTGTGAAAAATCTTTGGGCAAACAGCATTCTGCATATGGGAATCGTTTAAACAATCTGGCTGGATTGTATAAAAGTATGGGTCAATACGACAAAGCCCTTCCGCTTTATCTTGAGGCATTAGAAAACACTGAAAAATCTTTGGGCAAAGAGCATTCTTCTTATGGCATTCGTTTAAACAATCTGGCTTTAATGTACCAAAGTATTGGTCAATACGACAAAGCTCTTCCGCTTTATCTTGAGGCATTAGAAAACTGCGAAAAATCTTTGGGCAAAGATCATTCTGAATATGGGATTAGTTTAAATAATCTCGCTGGATTGTATCGTAGGATCGGACAATACGACAAAGCCCTTCCGCTTTATCTTGAGGCATTAGAAAACTGTGAAAAATCTTTGGGCAAAGAGCATTCTTCTTATGGAATTAGTTTGAACAATTTGGGTGGATTGTATAGTAGTATTGGTCAATACGACAAAGCCCTTCCGCTTTATCTTGAGGCATTAGAAAACTGTGAAAAATCTTTGGGCAAAGAGCATTCTGCATATGGTATTCGTTTAAACAATCTGGCTGGATTGTATCGTAGTATTGGTCAATACGACAAAGCCCTTCCGCTTTATATTGAGGCATTAGTAAACACTGAAAAATCTTTGGGCAAAGAGCATTCTGAATATGGGAGTCGTTTAAACAATCTAGCTGGATTGTATCATACTATTGGCCAATACGACAAAGCCCTTCCGCTTTATCTTGATGCATTAGAAAACTGTGAAAAGTCTTTGGGTAAAAAGCATTCTGAATATGGGATTCGTTTAAACAATCTGTCTGATTTGTATCGTAGGATCGGACAATACGACAAAGCCCTTCCGCTTTATATTGAGGCATTAGAAAACACTGAAAAATCTTTGGGCAAAGAACATTCTGCATATGGGAGTCGTTTAAATAACCTTGCCATCTTGTATTCAGATTTGGGACAATACGACAAAGCCCTTCCGCTTTATATTGAGGCATTAGAAAACACTGAAAAATCTTTGGGCAAAGAGCATACACGATATGGAGCTTCATTAAAAAATTTGGCGTCCTTTTTTTACGATATGGGACAATACCACAAAGCTCTGCCACTTTACAGAGAAGCCATCCAAAACAACTTTTATAACATCAACAAGGCTTTCAGTTTTCTTGCCGAAAGCGAAAAAGAGAAGTTTATAAAAACACTTTCCGGTAATTTCAATAATTACAAAAGCTTCTTTATCGATTATGCTCCCGAAAATCCGGAAGTAGCCAGGGATGCCTACAACATAGAAATCGCTACCAAAGGCATGATACTGCAAGCCGGCATACAAATGCGCGAATCCATTGAGCAAAGCGGCGACAGTGCTGCTCTTGCCAAATACGATAAATGGCAGGCTTTGCGCTTAACTATTGCGAAGCAACACGGCCAGCCTGTTGAAAAACGATTGCAAAATTTACCTGAAATGGAAGCTGAAGCCGAAGCCCTGGAAGGAGAATTAGCACGGGTTTCGTCAGCATTTGCAGAATCTCAAAAACTGGGAGCAATTACGTGGCAGGATGTGCAACATGTGCTGAATCCCAACGAGGCTTGTGTGGAGTTTTCTTCGTTTTCATACCAAAAAGATATGGAATCTACCGATAGCATAATGTACGTGGCTTTGGTATTATTGCCTGAAAGCGAACAGCCTATTTTGGTGCCTTTATGTGAGCAAAAACAATTAGATAGTATTTTGTACAATACCGCATCTACACCGGGAGCTTTAAACAGAATGTATCGTGGAGCTTCTCTACCGTTTAAGGCTGGAGTAGATTATGGTGAAAGAATGTATGAATTGCTATGGGAACCTATCGAAGATATTATCCCGGAAAACTATACGGTGTATTATGCTCCATCCGGTAGCTTGCACAAAATTGCATTTGCAGCCATACCTATAAACGAAAGTATCTGTCTCAGCCAGAAATACAAATTGATGCAGGTTAGCAGTACTACTGTGCTGTTACAGCCGTCGAAGTTCAAAACCACAAAACCCGAAAGCATTGCATTGTTTGGTGGTATTAATTACGAAACGGATATGGAAGAATTACTGGCAACAGCCGAAAACATACGAAGCAAACAGGAGTATGTGTCGCGTTCGATTTCATCAGATGTTGAAAGGGGAAGCACCGCTTGGGGATATTTGCCGGGAACCTTGCAGGAAGTGAATGCGATAGAGAATATTGCGAAAAAGCAAAAAGTAGCAACAACCAAATTTACCGGCAATACAGCCATCGAAGAACAGTTTAAAAGCCTAAAGGGGAACAATTCACCACGAATCGTTCACATATCTACCCACGGCTTTTTCTTTGAAGATGCCGAGCAGGGGGAGCAGTACAATGCAGCTAAAAACCCGCTGAACCGTGCCGGACTGCTGTTTGCCGGAGCCAATAATTCATGGCAGGGCAAGGCATCAAACGATGGCATCGACGATGGCATTCTCACTGCTTACGAAGCTACCAATGTTATACTGGGGAACACCGAACTGGTCGTACTATCGGCCTGCGAAACCGGTCTGGGCGAAATTCGCGGGAGCGAAGGTGTGTTCGGCTTACAAAGAGCATTTAAAAATGCAGGAGTCGAATACATTATGATGAGTCTGTGGAAAGTTCCCGATGCCGAAACTGCTGAGTTTATGGAGTACTTTTACAATAAACTGTTTGGTGGTGAGTCCATACCGGATGCTTTTAGGAATACACAGCAATACATGAACAAAAAGTACCCCGACGAGCCATACAAATGGGCAGCGT
The DNA here is from genome assembly GCA_017994175.1 of Bacteroidales bacterium. Taxonomy (GTDB): domain Bacteria; phylum Bacteroidota; class Bacteroidia; order Bacteroidales; family ML635J-15; genus JAGOEF01. Next base: position 31,216 of record JAGOLH010000015.1, read on the forward strand.
TTGTGCTGGTGAGGTGATGTTGAATGATAAATTTGATGTGAGGATGAATTGATTCGGGGAAGAGAAGGCGTTTATCTATGTTTGCTTTAATAGCCCTGAACCGTCCTCGTTTACAACGAGGACGCATTTACAATAAGCATTTGCAATGCAATGATCGCAGTGCATATAGATAAAGTGGAATAGAAGAATTAAAATCAGCTATACAAAAACTGCATCCGTTACAATAATTTTTAAGGTAGCAAATTGAGACCTTAAAGAATGGTGTATTTAATAAGTGATTCCAAATTTAAATAGTACTTTCGTAATAATATGAAATTGAAAAAATGGCACAGGAAAAAGGAAAAGTAGAAGTCTATACCGATGAAAATATCATCAATCGCATATATCTTGTCAGAGGGAAAAAGGTAATGATAGACCGTGAATTGGCAGAATTGTATGGAGTGGAAACACGAGTATTGAATCAGGCAGTAAGACGAAATGCAAAACGTTTTCCTGAAGATTTTATGTTCCAGATGACACCTGAAGAATTAGAAGAATGGAAATCACAAATTGTGATATCCAGTAAGGAAAAGATGGGTCTTAGGAAACCCCCGTTAGTTTTTACAGAACAAGGAGTTGCCATGTTGTCAAGTGTTTTAAATAGTGATACTGCCATAATGGTAAACATCCAGATAATCAGAATTTTTACAAAGATGCGTGAAATGCTTGAAACGCATAAAGATATACTTTCAAAATTAGATGAGCTTGAACGGAAAGGCATCGAAAGAGACGAAAAAATCATGTTAATTTTTGAGTATATAAAACAATTTGAAGAAGCTAAGCAACAAGAGCTTGAATATCGCAACCGTAAACCTATTGGATATAAGCGAAACGAAGAAAATTAAAAAACGTTCTCCCGCCCTCGTTTGCAACGAGGATGCATTTACAATAAGCATTTGCAATACGAGAGCTGATATTGTTTTAATAAACAGATTTTCAACTGGTTGCAGAAGTTTTTGAAACCCAGAAAGTAAAGCGTTGCAAATCTACGATTTGAGAAATATCCTGTCGTATAAAACCAGCAGTATTACTGTCCCCAGACCGATGGCGCTGAAAACTATCCAGATGTTACCCGGATGGTAGGTGTTCCAAAGGTATTGGGTTAGTTCAGTTTGGTTCATGTGCATCTGTTGGCACGCACTGGCAATGTAGTCGTTTTGCGAAAATGTGTCGCTGATGGCAGGAATGTCGAGAGAACGGGCCGATACTTCGTGTTGCAGCAGGGTGATTTTGTCGGACATATTCTGATATACCGTACCGGACAACAAACCGGCAAAGAAATTGCCTCCTGCCATGGGCAGAAAGCTGCAACCCATATACAGAGCCACTTTTTCGCGGGGAGCTATGCGTCCGACATATTCCGAGATTTTTGGTGACCCCGACATTTCGCCCAGACCAAAAATCAAAATGCTGAAAAACAAATACATTGGGTTGTTGAACATGAACATAAGCCCGATGCCTATGCTGCTCACCAGAAAACCCGATATCATGGCGTGCAGTGGTTTTAATTTCATTACCGCAAACGAAACCAATACCTGAAGCAACACTATGTACATTGCGTCGATATTGGTAAGCATTTCGGGGGCAATGCTTCCTTGCTCAGTTCCAATTTTTGAAGCCAGCCATGGACTGATGTTTTGAATTGCCTGATATACGCTAGTTGTATCCATCCATTGTTCAATAAACACCGGCAGGGTGTAAAACAATTGGTTATACATTGTCCAAAAACCGATAACAATGATCAGAAAAATCAGAAAACGAAAGTCGGTGATGGCAGTGCCAATATTTTTGAAAATAGTGGTAATCGATTTCCACAAAGCATCAGTGTTTTTTTTTCTTACGGGTTCTTTGAAAAATACAATTAGCAGCAACAGGTTTAGCAGAATAACCGATGCCGACATCACAAAAACCAGATACCAGTCGATACCGCGTAATTTTGAAGCAAAAATGGGTCCTATAAAAGCCCCGATGTTCACCATCATATAAAATATTCCGAACCCGATAGAAGAATTTGTTGGTGTGGTTGTTTTGGCTATACATGCCGATATTACCGGTTTGAAAAGCCCGGCACCGATGGCAAGATAAATAAAACTCATAAATACCAGCGTGTAATTGCTGAACCATGCCATAAAACCATAACCGGTCGATAATATGGTAAACGCAACCGCAAGTACTTTTTTATATCCGTATTTATCGGCAATTGCGCCCGTAATGACAGGTAAAACATAGAGAATAGCCACCACGGTTCCCATTAAAATACCTTTTTGCTCCTGACTGAACCCCAGGGCCCCTGTATCGGTGCTACCCGTAAGATAGAGAGCCAGCACCATGAACATGCCATACCATGCCCAGCGCTCGAATAGTTCAAGTGTATTGGCAATCCAGAAATTGCGGGGAAGTTGTTTTATTATGCCTTTGGCTTTCATGTCTCAAATATATCGAAAACCTTCGTAAACACCTATCCCGAAAAGTGCAAAATCGTATTTCACAGGGTCATCGGGGTCGAATTGCCGAAGCACAGTCGTAAGTTCTTCCACAGCTTTCCAGTCGTCCGATTTGCGTTTCAACAGTCCGAGCGAACGCGCAACCCTGCCTGTATGCACATCAAGGGGCATCATGAGTGATGCAGGGGAGATGTTCTGCCATATTCCAAAATCCACTCCCTTGTTGTCGCTCCGAACCATCCATCGAAGGAACATGTTCAGCCTTTTTGCTGCGGCACCGGCATTTACGTTGCTGATGTGTTTTTCGAGATGCTTACTGTGCGGTTGTGCAAGAATAGCGGTACGCAAGTAAGCAAGGCCATCATAGATACTTCTGTTGATGAACAATGACTCGAGGCTTTGAGAATGGTTGTATATTGTCTTTAATGCTGAAATCATTTCACACAGGTCTGTACAGTTGAAAGTACGATATACCCAGGGTTTCAGTCTTTGCAGGTCGGCTGAATTGTGATTTTTAACAAAATCGTATGGAGAGTCATCGAGCATATCCATAAGTTTATTTGCACTTTGAATTATTGATTTTCTTTTTCCCCATGAAATCAGTGCAGTTAAAAGCCCCGAAATCTCTATATCACTGTTGTTTGTAAACCGGTGGGGAATACTCACGGGGTCGTCTTCAACAAAACATGAGTTATTGTAGTAAGCTGCCTTATAATCGAGATACTCTTGTAAATGTTCCAGTCCTGAATTCATGTAACAATAATAATAGCTTTATACGAAAATAGTTTTAAAAAAGTAAAATCTTTCATTATTTTGCAATTCATGCAATGAGCTTATGTTAATTAAAATTTTTTGGCAGGGAATAATCATTGGGTTATCAGCCTCGATACCTTTGGGACCCATTGGAATACTGAGCATTCAGAGAACCATTTCCAAAGGCAGACACGCCGGTTTTGTGAGCGGATTGGGAGCAGCCGCTGCCGATGCAATGTACGCAATTATTGCCGGATTCAGCATTTCGTTCATTATCGATTTAATTACCCAATATCAGGATATCATTAAGGTGGTTGGTGGAGCTTTCCTTCTTTTTATCGGGGTTAGATTGTTTATCACCAATCCAGCAAAAGTGATGCGAAAACAAATGAAACAGAAGAATAAGGGGCTATGGGGAGATTTTCTGTCATCGTTTGGACTTACTTTTTCGAATCCCATTACTCTTTTTGTGTTTATTGCTGTTTTCGCCGGATTCGGACTGATTGATTATCAGTATAAATATGTGTCAATTCTTGTACTTATATCCAGTGTTTTCTTTGGAGCCTCACTATGGTGGTTTTCGCTGACTTTTCTTGTAAGTATTTTCAGGAATAAAATTAAAATGAGGCGATTGCTGATGATAAACAAGGTAGCAGCAGTGCTGATCTTTGGTTTTGGCTTGTTTGTTATTGTGAGTTTATTTTTCGCGAAATAAGGAATATCAGTTCTTTTATGAAAACTGCATGCATATCTCTTTTACGCGGCTGACAACTGCGTCGAGTTCTTTCTGGGTTTTGGCTTCAGCAATAAATCTCAGATAGGGTTCGGTGTTTGATGGGCGGATATTGAACCAGAAGTTATCGTAGTCGAGGCGATATCCGTCGAAATCGTAAAAAGCAACAGGTGCCGATTCGCTGAAAAAAGCCTCTTTTACAGCATCCATGGCTTGTTGTTTTTTTGCAATTTTAAAATTGATTTCGCCTGAAGATTTGTACTTTGATATATTACTGATTGCTTCTGAAAGTGTGGTTCCCGCAGCATGCATTTTGAGAAAAACTTTTAGAACCAGCAGGCATGCGAGTATGCCGGAGTCGCTGAAGTAAAAATCGCGAAAATAGTAATGTCCGGCCAGCTCACCTCCGAAAACCCCGTCAATTTCTTTCAGCTTGGGTGCAGCGAATGCACGCCCAACGCGCCATGTGTACATATTGAAGCCTAGCTTTTGCAGGTATTCACCAACGGCTTTGCTTGTCCGAATGTCCTGTATAGCAGTTCCTGAAATTCCTTTATCTGCAAAATAATGCCCCAGCAAAGCTATTATGAGGTCAGGCGAAATGAATTCTCCTTTTTCATCAACGAACATCACTCTATCGGCATCGCCATCGAAAATAATTCCTATGTCAGCCTTATGTTTGAGAACGGCACTTTTCAGCTGAACCAGATTTTCCTGTTCGAGTGGGTTGGGTTCGTGTCCCGGGAATCTGCCGTCGATCGTTTCATTAATGTAATGGGGTGTCTCTCCGAAAAGCCGTCGTGCAAATAATCCTGCCATCCCGTTGGAAAGGTCGATGCAAACGTTCAGCGAAGAAATATCTGATTTGAATTTTTCAAGAAAACCATAATAACTATCTGAAATGTTGTATTTCACAATTTTACCACGATATGGAGAAGCAATCACTTCTTCTTCATTCATCCATTGTTCAATGTGCTTCAATCCCGTATCATACCCAACAGGCATGGCTTTGGCTGATGATATCTTCATTCCGTTATGCTCGGGAGGGTTGTGGGAGGCAGTAATCTGAACCGATGCTGCAAAATTGAAATGGGCTGTACCATAATATATCATGGGAGTTGAGCAGAGTCCGGCATCGTAAACATCGGCGCCGGCATCACATATTCCCCGAGATAGTGCATCAAAAATTTCATCAGAGCTGAGCCGTGCATCTCTGCCTACAAGTATTTTATCGGTAGGTAAAAGGCGCGGCAGAAAATATCCGATTTTATATGCATCCTGTTTAGTAAAATCTTTGTTGTATTCGCCTCTGATATCATAAGCCTTGAATGCTTTCATATCAATTGTTTTTACATTTTATCCAGTTTTGTTTTAAGAATTTTCGCAATCAGATTGCGGTTCTCTTCACCTTCGATGGAATTCACAATCTGATTCAGAAAGTTTCTTTCTGCAATAGTCTTTGCTGTGAATCCATAGTTGATGTCATTTATCCAGCTAAGTTGCAGTACTTTAAAATCATTCAGACTTTTCAGATCGGTTTTTTCAACAACTTTCCCAGTCGCGAAATCTTCGAGCACAGCATTGTCGATGATTTCTTCGCGGGTAAGTCCCAGTTCAAGTGCTGAATTCCGGTTGTCGCTCTGATGATAATACAGGGTTACAATTCGGTAAATATCTATTTTGTCAGCATCGCGGGTTATTTTACTGAACAGGAGCTCTCTTTCGGGAAGTCCTTCTTCAATAGCGATTAATCCATGATTATATACTGCAGCATGGATAATGTTTACTGTTTTCATATCGAATTTATCAAGAACATTCACCATATTGAGAACATCTACACCCATTGTGCCATGATACACCGATTGCGAGTCGACAAATGTCTGATAGATTTTATATTGTCTGAATCGTCCAACATCGTGTAATATTCCGCAGATTTGTGCAAGATTAATGTCGCTGTCCGACAAATTCAGACTTTTGGCAATGCTTTTGGCTTCCTGAGCAACGCGAAGGCTATGATTCAGTTTAAGGTCAATATTGCTATCGATAGAAGCCTCACCGGTATGATGCTGTTTTGCAAAGCCCTGCAACCACTCTGTGATTCGTATAACTTCGCTGCTTTGGATCATTGCAAAATAATGCGGTGTTAGTTAGATATCCTGTGATTTGCAGCAAATCGTTTTAAACGTTGCTCAAGTTCATCAATCATCGGTAATTTTATCTGAGAAACGCATGCCCTCAACCCGTTGATTTTTTCGCTGCCTGTGTTTTCGAGTGATATGGCACTGATTCCGTAACAAAGCAACTCTTTAATGATTTCATGACCCGATTTTCCCGGGTATTGTATCGTGAAATAGAAACCATCGGCCAAGTCCTGATCAATATCCTTGTCGTAAACGATTTCAAAACCTGCTTCAACAAAGAGCTTTTTCATGCGATGGGCACGCTCGCCATATTCGCTCACTTCCTTAACAAAGTTAAATTTCCCATCGCTAGCCGCACGAAACATTGCTGCCAAAGCATACTGTGCCGAATGACTGGCCCCTGAACTCAGTGAATAGAGTATTCTCATAACAAAAGTATATCCGTATGCTTCGGTTCCGAAACGGATTTTTAGGTTGGGGTAGCAACGGTGGAAAATAGCATCAGAAATACAGGTTACCGCCAATCGTTGCCCTGCATAGCTGAATGCCTTTGAGCTGGAGATAAGTAGCACATAGTTTTTTGTGTAGTTGGCAACACTGAGCTGATATGGTGGTTCACCGGGTTTCGACATGTCGCGCCTGAAATCCATGGCAAAATATGCAAGATCTTCAACGGCTATTACATCGTATTTGGTACATAATTCTCCTATAATCTGCAGCTCTTCATCGGTAAGGCAAATCCATGCAGGGTTATTGGGGTTTGAATAAATGATGGAGTTAATATTGCCTTGTTCGAAGAAAGAGATCAATTTTTCACGAAGCTTTTTGCCCCGATAGTTGTAAACATCAAAACTGACAAACTTCTGACCGAGCACGCGATATTGCTGTTTCTGAACCGGAAATCCCGGGTCGATAAACAATGCTGTATCTTTTTTAGGGTCCAGAAAGTTGTTAATCAGAAAAGTAGCATAGCCGCCTTGCATACTTCCTACTGTTGAAATGCAGGCAGCAGGAGAGATTTCGATATTCATGAAGTTTTTAACGAACCTCGAAGCCTCTTGTTTAAGCTCTTTCACTCCGTCAACCATAGGGTACGAGGCAGCAACACCACGCTTTAATGCCTCTATTTCGGCTTGTGTGCCTATTTCGGATGGTAATAATCCGGGTTCACCCATTTCCATGCGCAGAAATTTAACACCGGTGGCATCCTGTAATTGATTAACCAGACCCACGATTTCGCGGATAGTTGCTTTGCCAAGGTCTTTAAGGCCTACAGCTGCAATTTTTTCTTCAACAATCGATTTTGGAATTATAGTTTCACTCATAACATTCTAGTTTTTACAAACTTATTTATTTGCATTGAAAAATACAAACTCAGATGTGCAACGAAAGAAGGTTATAAAACATTATTCTTCAGGGTCGAAACGCTGAAAGCTGATTTCACGCTGGAAACCGTCGCTGTAGAATTGCGTTACTTTGAAAGAATTTGTAGATATTTCGCGGAGGCGGGCAAGGCTGCGACTGTTGTATTTGTCATAACCTATATAATATCCGGGCGATTGCTCGTAGTAGATTTTAAGCTGATTGCGCTTCAACTCCCATTGCATGGTGTCGGTAGTGTTATAAAGGCTCGAGTTGCCCTGATTATCTTCGGCAAAGTAATACACAGGCACATCTTCAACCAGATTTCCGTCGCTGTCAACCGGACGCCAATGTCCAATTAAAATAGCAGTATTGGCAATATCTTCATCGGTCTGACCACAGCCTGTAAGAAGCATTATAGATACAAAAACAAGTGATATTAGCGATAAATATTTTTTCATTTTTCTCAATAACAATTATAACTTCAAAAATACACTATTTTTGCGCAAATTATAAAATATATGTTTGATTTCGATAAACCGATCAACCGTGAAAACACCTTCTCGGTAAAATGGGACAACAGAACTGAGGTTTTTGGAACCAATGATGTGTACCCGCTATGGGTTGCCGACATGGATTTCGAGGCTCCCAAAGCTGTTACAGATGCAATATTAACTCGCGCAGAACATCGTGTTTACGGCTATTCGTTGCATTCTGACGCCTATTTCGATGCATTTATATCGTGGTCGCTCCGAAAGCACAATTGGTCAGTGAAACGTGAATGGTGCTTCTTTAGTCCGGGAATCGTTCCGGCACTTGCAGTGGCAGTTCAGGCATTTACCAGCGAATGGGATAAAGTACTTGTTCAGTCACCGGTTTACAATCCATTCTTCGACGTGGTGGAAGGAAACAGGAGAGAGTTGGTTCACAGCCCTTTGATACTTAAAAACGGACGTTACCATATGGATTATGAATCGCTGGAGAATGAATTTGCCGGAGGCGTTAAACTAATGCTGCTATGCAATCCTCATAACCCTGGCGGTAGAGTCTGGTCAAAAGAAGAGCTGACCCGGCTTGCTGAACTATCGCTGAAATATAAAGTGATTGTTTTTTCTGATGAGATTCATTGCGATCTTGTGTATGCCAATCATAAGCACACTCCTTATCTTACGCTGGGTGAAAAGTACCATCCTTATGCAGCTGTGACCCAATCGCCTAGTAAAACTTTTAATATTGCCGGTTTAAGCAGTTCTGTGGTATTAATTGCCGATAAAGAAATGCGCGACAGAATGAAAAATCTCATGGAAACCATACATTTATGCATGGGTAATATTTTTGGAACTGAAGCATTTAAAGCAGCATATACGAGTTGCGACGACTGGCATAATGAATTAATCAGCTATTTAGAATCGAACCGGAAGTTTGCAACCTCTTTCATCGAAAACAAGTTACCTGTAATTAAAGTGATGCAACCAGATGCAGGTTTTTTATTATGGCTCGACTTTAGAGACCTTCGTATGAACGACAAAATGCTGAATGATTTTCTTATCTCTAAAGCAGGATTGGGTTTGTCGGCAGGTGTAATGTATGGTCAGGAGGGGAGTGGCTTCATGCGGTTGAACTTTGGATTAAATAAAGCCCGGCTCGAAATGTGCCTTTGCAAAATGCATCAGGCTGTTACTGCACTTCTTGTCTGCTAAAGCGCGTAATCAGCTCAGGATCATCAATTTCTTTTGCAAAGGCAAGTATTGAGGTAAGAGGCAACTCTTTTACCTCGTTTATCATAAATCCGTCGATTGCATTGTTGAATTCCGGGTCAACGTTAAAATGAACAATTTTTGCACCCATCGACAAATATTTACGTAGTAATACCGGTATTTTCATGCCATTAGTGCTAAATTCCTCTATAATACGGTCGATTTTCTTAATGTCGTTGCCACAATATTTGAGTACGATATTGAGGTCTCTGGGTAATTTATAACGGAACTCGTTTCGGCATGTTACATAATGCGATAGTTCATCGTCGCTGTAGTTGCGCTTGAAGAACTCGACCATGCATATTTTGGCAATATCACTAAAGTTGTTGCTAATGCTTGCAGGTCCAAGAACATAGCGATACTCGGGTTTTTTCAGTAACACGTAAATAATACCTTTCCACAATAGAAACAAAGCCGACGATTTCTTTTGATATTCGTTTACCACAAACGATCGCCCGAGTTCGATACCGTTCTCCATAAAGGGATGAAACTTTGGCTTGAATTCAAAAAGGGTAGAAGTATAGAACCCATCATGGCCATATTCTTTCATAATCTCTTTACCGAACCCGATACGGTATGCTCCTACAAGCTTCTCTGCAGCAAAATCCCATATAAACAGATGCTTATAATACTCATCGAACTTATCGGTATCGCAACTTTTTCCGGTACCTTCGCCAATTTCGCGGAAAGTAATCTCTCGCAACCGGCTTATTTCGGTAAAAATATTTGGAATTTCACTTTTTGAAGCCAGATAACAGTGGTAGTTTTCGATTTGAAACAAAAAACACGTTGCCTTAATAGATTCAACTTCTTGTTTAATTAAATCGTGTAAAACACTTTCAATTATAGGTTCAGGTATTTCAATGGCAGTTGTTTTGTTTTTATAATTCACTGTATTTCCCAGCGCATAACAACACATTTTCATGAAGCTGCCATATACATTTTCATCCTTTATAATGTTTTTAATACTTTGATTCACCGGTGCGCCCAGATTTACTACAATTTGCGTGTTGGTAAGGCGGAGCATTTCACCGGGCAGAGTCAATGTGCTTAACAGAGGGTGAATTTTTCTAAAACGGTGAAACCAATTGCTGTTTGAACCCGGGAAAAACACTGGGATAACCGGAACTTTGGAGTTATATATAAGCCGTACGATGCTTTGCTGCCATTTACGATCGAAAACCCGGTTCATTCTTTCGTTGAACGATGATACTTCTCCTGCTGGAAAGAAGCCGGCAGGGTGACCCAGACTGATATGACGAAGAATTGATTTATAGTCGCGGGCTTCTGATTTTTTTCGTTTTATTGAGCGGAGGGCATGGTTATTATCGAATAAAAATGGTTTCAAAGGTTCTATTCTGCTGACGAGAAAATTCGCCATAAATTTTGAATCAGGGCGGATTTCTGAAAATATTTTTATTAATGTTACATAATCCCAACTGCCATATGGGTGATTTGATACAACAATAAAACCGCCTTCGCGGGGGATGTTTTCAAGTTGCGTCGATTCAACAGTAATGCTATTGTTGTTGCACTGAAACATAGCATCAATAAATTCTGCTGCCCCGGGTCGGTACATCATGTTATAAGCTTTGTTCAGCTTGCGCAATCCCATGAGATGTAGTATTACAACCGATGATAACCGCCACAGCCATCCTTTGCGCTGTATAGCATTTAATAAGTCATCGGTTGTTATTAATACTCTTGTCATCGGTTGTTTTAAATATAAACCGCTATGCAAATTAAAAAAATCTCATTAAATAAGCCAAACTAAAAGCCATCACTATTTACTTTTGTTATAATGTTGTTGCGCGGCAATGATTTTAGGAAGAACAACAAAGTTATTGCACTAAAAATAAAGAAAAGGGTACCTGCCAGATATAATGCTTGCCTCAACGAATACACATCTGCGAAATACCCAACAAATGGCCCGATTATTGAAAAAAGTATCCGTATTAAAAAATTCCGCACTGAAAGAACGGTAGCTCTAATGTCGCTTGTAGTAATGCGATTGATATAGTCTTTCAGTACTGGCGTGGCAATTCCTCTCACTATATAAAAAAGAAGCACGACACCCAGAACAATCCAAGAATGAATATAAGCCATGAGAATATATCCACCGGGAATAGCTAATGCAATTAGAATCAATGTATTTCGTGCTCCGGCTACTTTTTCGACTTTGTAAGCAATAAGGGTAGCCAGGCCAACTGCCAAATTCATAATGAACCAGGTTATACCAATATGTGCTGCACTCATTTTAAGCTCAGCTTGCAAATAGGGTTGAAGAAACCATGCCATACTCAAAGTAGCTGAACCAATAATAGCACTATACATGATATTCCTCCGCAGATCTTTATCGACGAAAAGTGAGTGCCTGACAATTGATAGAATATGTCTCATCCCTGCCTGAATAATGGGTTTGGTTCTGGCAGGCTCATAAAGCAGAAACGAAGCAGGAACAGCAATAAATGCTACAAAAGTCTGGGCAATAAAAGGTGTCCTTAGACTTATTTCTGCAAGCAGACCACCGGCCAGAGCTGCCAGCGTTTCGGAAAAGTTCCCGATAGATATCACACGGCCTTCGAGTTTCATGTATTCGTTTTGTCTGCCTTTTTCAACAAGACTGTCGTACAGAATTGCAGAGTCAGCTCCGCTGATGAGACTGATACCAATGCCTAGCACCGATTCGGCAGCTATAAAACCCCAAAATCCATTTGCAAAGCTATAGATTACAAAACCTATAGTTCCCAGAATACTGCCCAAAATTATCGTTTTCCGGCGACCCCAGTAATCAGCAGCATATCCCGATGGAATTTCCCACAAAACGATACTTACCGAATAAACAGCCTGTACCGTAAGCACATCGCGCAGACTCAATCCATGGCTTTGGTAGAAAAGCACAATAATCGGCATTACCAGCATAAACCATTTGGCTACCTTTATCAGGTATAGCATGTAAATATTTCGGTTTATGCTTTTCATGGCAGATTAAGGCAGCAAATTTATGATTTTATTTAAGCCAATACCATATTTCTTACTTTTGTTTTGCTTAATTTATCGAACAAAAACAGATGAAGCACGTTGTTTGTTTTCGCCCATTTCATATCTTTGGCTTCAAATAATTTACAAAACTGTTGACATGATTAAAATTGGCTCACTTGTTCTTTTGTTTGTTTCTGTTCTTTCGTTAAATATTACAGCGCAAAGCACTCAGTCGTATTTGAGCGTTGATCTTGGAAGTAAAGGAATACTTGCCCTGCATGAAATTGGAGTTGAACCGGTTCATGGCTTTCTGAAAAAGAATGGAGAATTTACCGGTGTTTTCGAAGGGTACGATGTAATGAAAATTGAAGAATCAACGCTTCAATACGAAGTGATTATTGAAGACCTTGTTAAGTACTATCAGTTCCGGGGAAATAACGCAGCTAAAGAAGAAGTTTTTAACGAGTGTTTTAATACAGTTCAGAACTACCCGCTGCCTGAAGGCTACTCTCACGGAAGTATGGGAGGGTATTATACCTTCGATGAAACCATAGCTGAGCTCGACCAGATGAGAAGCCTGTACCCGAACCTGATTAGTGTAAAAACACAGATTGGAACCTCAATCGAAGGCAGACCGATTTATAGTGTGAAAATATCGGATAATCCCGATATAAGCGAAGATGAGCAACAGGTACTTTATACATCTTTGCATCATTCCAGTGAACCCTGCTCGCTTCAGCAATTGATTTTCTTTATGTTCCATATATTAGAAAATTATGGCACTGACCCAGAAATCACTTATCTGATCGATAATACCGAAATGTACTTTGTGCCGGCAGTAAACCCTGACGGGTATGTATATAACGAGACCGAAAACCCCGGGGGAGGTGGCGACTGGCGTAAAAACCGACGCCCTGTCGACTATATGTTTCAGACATATTATGGGGTTGACCTGAACCGCAATTACGGATATGCCTATGCTTACGACAACATCGGGTCGCAACCTTTGGTGTGGAGCCCATGGTATAGGGGCGAAAATGCTTTTTCGGAACCTGAGTCGTTTGCGATGAGTCAGTTTCTTATTGCACACGATATTAAACTTCAAGTAAACTGGCATGCTGCCGGGAATATGCTAATTTATCCATGGAGCTATATCAATGAGAGTACTCCCGATTCATTGCTGTTTTTAACAATATGCGAAAAGATGACCGAAGACAATCATTACAGGTATGGAAATGTTGGAGAAACCTACGGATATCAAAGCAATGGCGATGCCGACGACTGGTCGTACGGTGAAGTGGGGGTGAAAAATAAAATCCTTTCGATGACTGCAGAAATTGGTACACTCGACGATGGTTTCTGGCCTAGCATCGAACGCATCGATGACCTTTGCCGTGGCGCAGTTCGTTTAAACCTTAATATGGCCCACTTTTCACAGGCGTTTTACATGTTCGATGACATCAGTCCTGATATCATTAACCACTTGTCAGGAAATCTTGACTTTACCGTGGAATGCGTTGGACTTGATACTCCGTCCAATTTCACCCTTACATTTATTCCTTTGTCGGGAAATATCAGCTTTCAGAACAACACCCAGGTTTTCGACAATATGACTCTGCTTGAAAAAAGAAGCGGCCAGATTGCGTACACTCTTGATGCAGCCTACGGCGATCTGATTTCTTATATAGTAGCCGGTAATAATGGCATATATACATTCAGCGATACGGTAACCAAAACTTATGGGCCTGTTACTACGTTGTTTTACGACGATTGCGAAACCATGGAACAATGGAGCGGTGATGATTTTGGGATTTCCAATTCAGTTTTTTACGCAGGCTCAGGCTCAATAACCGAATCGCCTGATGGGAATTACGAACTGTTCCAGAATTCGGAGATAGTTACTAACGATAACATTAATCTCGAAAATATCAGTGTTGCAGTACTTACTTTTAAAGTGAGGTTCGATATAGAAAACACCCACGATTATTGCGAAATATTTGTATCTGCCGACAATGGCGAAAACTGGCAACCTTTATGCACAAAGCTATCAAGAGTTGGCTCCGACGATCAGGACGAGGGGCAACCTGTGTACACGGGAATTAAAACTATCTGGCAGACCGACGAGGTTGATTTGCAGGATTACCTCGGGGAGTCGATTAAAATTAAAATCAAGTTTGTTTCTGATCAGTCAATAACCCACGATGGTATTTACTTCGACGAAATATATGTACTTGGCATCGACACCACTGCGCTTCGTTCTGGCATAATTGCCAACAGCAGCGTTACCGTGCATCCAAATCCTGCTCAAAGCGGGTTCTTAGTGCATTCCGGTTGCGACGAAGGTATTATCAGCATCTATAATGCAGAGGCAAAACAAATCTATCATTCGGTAATTGCTAAAGGAGACACCTGGATTCCGGCAGAGCAATGGGAGAGTGGTTTGTATTTTTACCGCTTCACCGGCTGCGAAAATGCGAGTGGCAAACTCATAAAGGAATAACGGTAGTTTCAGATGACTTTATGCTGTTTTTGGAGGAAGCTTAACGGTTTGGCGGTATGTTTTTGTTGCCGATTTCGGAGCTCTGTCCTGTCAAGTTACACGAAAGTTTATTAGATGCAGAAACGCTGAAATCCGCACTGTCTCGGCAATAAAATATACCGCCTGTTATGCACTGGCGGTTCTTATCTGTCCGTGTGTTTGAGTCAAATTGCACTTTCATATTAAACTTGTCAATGCTTTTATTTCTGTCTTTTTTGTCAGGGTCGGAAGTGTGTTGGAGTGTTTTAATTTTTTCTTTAAAGAGGGGGAGAAAAATTTTGAAATTTCCTCTGGGTTGGGGCAGACACACTCTTTGGCAAGCTTCGGTTTGAGCTTGGGCTTGTGGGGCTTGACAATGTGTGTGGCTGCTGCGATGGCTCATTTTGTTTTTGTTAAATCATAACCACTAGCATCATTTTCACTCTTATCAAAAGCATTATCAATGTATTTGTCGGGATTCGCCAAGAATGTTTCTTCTTCTACATATGAGATGTAAGAACCTGTTAGTCCGTTTATAGTTTTGCAAGTATTACATGTATATACTTTTGGATTTTGGTTATAGCGATTGTTTTTAATAATATCATAAACAAGATGTTCAGAGTAGGAACTGGACGAGCAGCCGTCTGTATTTTGACCATTTGATTTAAACCAACTGTAGCCACCATTTACTTTTTTTATTACTGCAACAACTCCGTTTGTTTGTGAGGTTCTATCCTTTCTGGTATTTTTTTGAAGACAGTATTCAATTTCCCAATCAATCCACTTGCTTTGCTTTATTTTTGGTGAAATAACAACAATCAATACAGAAGTATTGAACATCATATCAGTTAAATTCTTTTTAATTGTAGATGTTTTTAAGTCAGTCATATCGGGGGAATCACTTGTTTCACCCTTGTAGTAAGTTGCTTCTTCACCTAATGCTTCAATGATAGCGTCACGGCTGTCTTGCGCTTCACTGTACTTGTACGAAATAAATGTTTTATGTGCCATTATTTTTGTTTTTGAATTGTATCAGGTTGCTGAATAGAATCTCTTAAAATGATTTGCGGTTTAACAGTTTTATTAATGATGCTGTCCGATTCCATTTTAACGGTAACTTTCAAGGGCTCTATGGTTTTTGGGCTGTTAATAAATAGTAAACCAACAAAAAGTGCGATTGAAAAGCCAGTAAGCATAAGATAAAACCAAATTATTGTTCTTGATTTTATTACATTAAACCAATTATTACGCTTGATAATCCTGAATGGCATAAAATTCATGGAATATTCACTCGATTCAATCTCAATTTCTTTATCCGGGTCAATTATGAATTTTCCTTTTTCTAATTCTGTTTTGACCTGCTTATTTTTCAGGAGTTTTTCATTTTTAACTTTCAGTTTATACCCATTTATAGCAGCATTGTATAAACTCACAAAACACCTTTCATTTGCTAAATAAAATGAATCAAGAACCCAAAAAACAATAATTGGAACTAAAGCAATTAAAGATAGTAAAGGTTCCTTCCATGTGCCAGCTATTGCCAATATTGCAGTACAAATAGTTATTGTCCAACCCTTAATCATAAAGGAATTGCTGTTATGTCGGGTAATAACTGCCTGAATATGGTCCAAATATTTCTCGTTTACCTTTGGTTTTTCACTCATTGCCTTCAATTATTTTTATTTCTTCTTCCGTTAAATCATATAACTTGTAAACCAACTCATCAATTTGTTTCTCTAACTTTATTATGTCAGCTTCTGAATCTATGGCTTTCTTTTCTATAATTTTTTCAACAAGAGATACAATTTTTTTGCTTGCAACTGAATCGCCAATTGCAATAGGTAAAGTTTCAAAAAAGCTTGTAGGGTATTTTAAAGAACCTTGAGGTATTCTTATTGAGTAAATAGTATTTAAGTGAAACCAATTCAAAAGCTTTGAATTAATTAAACCAAGTAAATATTTTATTTTAATTTTTCGAGGAATTATTGAATGAACAGCAACAAGTAAGCCCGAACCATCATTGTCTATTATTGATGCAATTTCTTTTGATACACCTCTCACAATTATTTTGGGACTGTATTTGAAAAGGTCAATTGTATTAGAATTTAAGTAACTTTTATTGAGCTCTATGGAAGGTTTTGAATATTCATCTTTGTAGAGTTTAATTCTTGTCGTTTCCCACTTATCTGAATATTTGCTCAAATTTCCATTAGTGTAAAGCTTTACAGAATTTTTCTTTAAACCATTGTGAATAATTGGCTCCATTTTCCAATACTCAAAACCCATTACACCGGTTCTTACATCTGCTATGGTTTGAAGTTGTGGCTGCAAACGCAATTTAGCTAGAATAAAATTATCATCTTCATTCGCTTCGATTTGAATTTTTCCCTCAACATCAAATAATTCTTCAACTATGCGAATTTTTTCACCTTGTATTAATTTTGTATTCGTTGATTCTTTTTCCTTTTTAAATCCTATCACAATGGTTGAAATCATTGCATTTTCAAAAACCTTTTCATCCTTTAAATCCCAAATGCTTAAAATTGTCACTTCACCTGTTTGTAAATATTCTCTAATGGCCTTTCCATAATCCGCACCAAAGAATTTATTAGGGACAATAAAAAATAAGTTACCTGCTGGCTTATTAAACTGCAAAGACTTTTCAATAAAAGCTACATAAATGTCAGCACCTTTTGAATATTTATAACTTTTTCTAAGTGCCTGTTTAGTTTCTTCACTTTGTCCTTTAATATTAACATAGGGCGGATTACCAATACAAACATCAAAACCAGAGTCAAACCCAAACATTGTTTCAGGGTCAAAAAACTTTGCTGATTGCATGGGGTCAAAAGGATTCCACCCTGCAATTTGTCCTGCAATATTTTTACTGAAACCACTTTGTGTAAGGGCTGTTTGTAATTCTTCACGTTTTTCTTTTTCCTTTTTCTTTAATGCTTTTTTAGCTGAGTATTTTCGGGTAAAGAAAATTTTATGACGTATTGAAGCCAGTTCTTTTTCCAATCGTTCCACATCGCCAGCCATTAAGGTCATTTGTTGTGGTTTATCCAACCCGATTAGCGTATTGGCTGCCACAAACTTGGTTTCGAGGTTTGGCATACTCAATATGTTGCGGTTGGGTTTGCTGTCGTTCACTTTTTGGTCAACAATAAGCGAAATAAAGAAACGAAGTTTTGAAATCTGTATCGCTATTTGCTGAATGTCCACGCCATAAATACAATTCTCAATTAAAAATAGTTTACGTGCATAGTCGGGATAATTCATGCTCAAGTCAAACGCCTTGTTAATTTCATCGAGGCGTATTTTACGTTCTTCGGTGTCGCCACTATCAAATACTTCGGCGGTTTCAGCAATAGCCCGTTGCTTTTGCAGTTCGTTCCAGTGTTTATTTTCAGGGTCAAGTTTGTTTAGCAAGTCAACTAACCTATGTAATACTCCCATTGGAAAAGCTCCCGAACCACAAGCAGGGTCCAATATTTTGGCTTCGCTAATTGCTTTTATTAAATCGGTGTTTTCTGCATTTGTAAATTTTGGTAAGTCGGTGGTATGTGCAAACAAATCACGCAAGCGGGTTTCAACTTCTTCGCTGTTATCCAACTTCTGTTTGAAGTAGGCTATCAAACTTTCGTCAACCATATAGTTCACAATCTCACGGGGAGTATAAAAACTTCCGGTTTGCTTTCTGGCTGTGGTTTGTGTTTCGGGATTGTAACTTGCCAAAAGATTTTCAAATACTTTACCCAGTAATTCAGGGTCAAGGGCAATTTCTTCTTCAAGTGGAGTGTTTTCGGCAATGGTAAATTTGTAGCTGTCTAGAATGTTTATTAATCCCTCTACTTTATACTTTTTGCCTTTGGTTCCATATTCAGCGTTCAGGTCTAAAACAAACTCATCGGCAAAAAACAATTTGTCGGGAACAAAAGCTTGTCGTTTCTCAGTACTGCTAAAACCATCAAAACGAATTTCCTTGTTTCCTTCCTTAAAATCGAGACATTCAAATAAACCACCATTCAGAAAAGGTATGGTTGCAAATAATTCAAGAGCTTTATCCGGGTTAATAAAATAGTCCTGATAGCGATACTTGGTTTGGTCAAGATACTGGTCGTTTCCTGTTTTGGGCAAAGTATTTATAAAACGGCGTTTCTCGTCTTTGTTTTCGTCTGTAATATCTTTGTCCATTGGGGTATTGAGCGCTGCAAAAAACAGGTTTTGCAAAATGGCACGATAATACACCGAAGTTTTTTCCGATTCAGGTTTTAAATCTTTAAGTATGTTTTTTAGTTTTTTTACATTGAACAAAGTTTCGGGTACCAAGTTCTTCTCTTTGATAAACCAAACAAAAATCAAACGTGTAAGCAGGCGAATTACACTTTCGGCATTGTACACATTGTCATCTTTATCATCATTTACATCATTCGGAAAACGAACCGATTGAACAGCCCACAAATACCAGTTAAACAATTCGCTGTAAAAGCGTTTGTTCAGTTCTTTAGTATCGAGAGTTTTTTGCCAGGCATTGTGCAGTTCAACAAAATTGGTAAACTGATGCTTGTTCAATAATTCCTGAAACGATAAATCAAAAAGGATTTCAATGTGAGCACGCAATGGGCTTTCGATTGAAATGTCTTTAATCAACGTAACCTTTTCAAGTACATCTTTGCTTTCGTCACGTTTGTGTAAGCGGCGATTAATCACGGAAAAAGTAAGTTTGTTTCCATACTTAAAAAGAACCATTACAGGCATTGGAAACAAGCGGTTAATCTCTCTTGTTATGTTCGATAAATCAGTACGGTTGTACTCGTCGCCGGTTAATTCAAGGGCAAAAAACAAATAGGTTTCAATGATGGTTTTATCAACTTGTTTTGTGTCAAACAAGCTGGCTTGTTGCGATACTTCTTCTCTGGATAATTGGAAAAGCAAATCAACATATTTCCATTCCTTAACCCGTGCTTTAGTTTCATCAAACCGTTGGTCAGAAATATATGTATCCTGAAACTCATCAAAAGTAGGCTTATCAAGTGGTGCACGGCGTTCAGTTACGTATCCGAGTTTACTGAATAATTCCAGACTGTTTTTTGTAAGATTACCTTTCGCAAATGCTTGTAAAGCATCTTGTATGTTTGTTTTAAATTCTTCAGTAGTCATAAAACCTATTTTATTATTAGCCATGTAACCAGTTCAAAATTGTTTGTTTCGCTAATTCTTTTTGATTTTGGAATTAACAAAGCCCCACGGTCGTTTCCTGTGATTTTTTGATTGCTTCTTTTATTAAAAATTCTACTTATCTCATCAATTGCCTTTGCCAAAAGTTCTGAATACTTCTGCATGTCTTCTCCTTGCTTGGTTTCAGCATTAAATATTTCGCATAATTCTTCAAATGCCTGTGATTTACCCGAACACATCAAGCGATATATTTCAAGAATTTGTTTTGGGTTGATGTAATTGAACCTTACTTGTCCGTCGTCTCTTATGTAAACAAGAAAATAGGGTTGCAAAGGATTCACTTCTTCGTTGCCTTCGG
>JAGOLH010000084.1 GCA_017994175.1 Bacteroidales bacterium
TTTTATATACAGCCGTTCCAATTTCGCCAAGAATAAACCTTTGTTCTCCGGTGAATACATTTTTCACCGGTTGATTGAGACATGATAGCATTGAAAGATTTTCGGGATGTGCATGCACAATTGCCTGGACCGCAGGGTTAGAATTATAAACTGCAAGATGCATTCCTGTTTCAATGCTTGGTTTTAATTCAGGGCAGACATTTTCTCCATCGGGGGTTAAAATGCATATGTTCCCTGCTCGTATTCTAGCTTTGTCGGATTGAGAAGCCGTTAAATAAATGAATTCCCCTGATTTGAGGCTAATATTACCCCCGCTGCAGGTGGTAAGTCCCCGGGCATAAAGCCTTCGCATCCAGTATGCAACCTCATTTCGGTACTCCGT
Source organism: Bacteroidales bacterium (assembly GCA_017994175.1). Lineage (GTDB taxonomy): Bacteria > Bacteroidota > Bacteroidia > Bacteroidales > ML635J-15 > JAGOEF01. Next base: position 383 of record JAGOLH010000084.1, read on the forward strand.
ATGTTTATTGCTATCCATTATCTTGCATATTTTGTTTCTAATTCTTGGGGGGTAAAAATACCATCTTCTGTAATAAACCCGGTAATAAGTCCGGCAGGTGTAACATCGAACGCCGGGTTCAAAGCTTCTGATCCGGGGTTTGCCACCACCACTCGTCTGGCATAACCTTCAGCATCGTAACCATTTAGGAACAATACTTCATCCATTGTTCTGTATTCAATCACTATTTCGCTTCCATTACTACAGTCTTTATCATAAGTCGATGATGGCGCTGCGACATAAAAAGGAATGTTGTAATATTTTGCAGCCAAGGCTTTTTCAAGCGTTCCAATTTTATTTGCTGTATCTCCGTTATGTGCAATACGGTCGGCACCAACAATACATATATCTATAGCACCCTGGCTCATAAAATGTGCGGCTGCATTATCGGGAATAATTTTATGATCGATACCCTGATGGAACAGTTCCCATGCAGTCAACCGGGCTCCCTGTCCGCGGGGTCGGGTTTCATCGACATAAACAAATGGTTTCTTTAAGCAAGAGTGCGCCTCATATATTGGTGCCAGAGCACTCCCATAATCAACAAGCGCTAACCAACCGGCATTGCAATGGGTAAGAACTCTTATACCTGCTGCTAGCAGTGCATTCCCGTTAACGCCAATGCGCCTGCCTTGGTCAGCACATTCATCAGCAACTTTCTGCGCCATCACTAACGCCTGTTCAACGGAAATCAAAGCTGCATTGAATACTTTTTCGGTAGCATAAAACAAATTCCGAGCTGTTGGGCGGGTTGATTCAATCTGCTGCCTGGATTTTAATAAAAAATCAGCAGTATTTTCGTATTTAGCCTGCAGGCATGCCTGAGCCATTGCAAAACCGGCAGCTGCTCCAATTGACCCGGCTCCTCTTGTAGTCATGTTTACAATTGCATTGCATGTATCGGTATATTTTTTACAACAAATCACCGAAAACCGAAAAGGCAGCACATTCTGATCAATCATAAACACGTTATCAGCTTCCATCCACACTGCCCGATAATACGTATTATTAAACAACATGTTTCAGTTACAATTTAATTCATTTTTCACGATGCGATATACAATTAAAAACACTAGCCTGATAAATTAATCTTTTCATAATGAAGGTTTATTAAAAAACATTTTAAAGCCATTATTTTGCATCATACTATCTGCCTTTTCGGCAACAATTCCGTTATCGCTGCAAAACCAGATACTATCAACTACCGGTAAAAGTATATCAAGGTCGTGCGACGACAAAACAATAGCCTTTTTCATTTCTCTTGTAAGCATTTTTAAAATCTGAATAAGTTCAATTCTTGTAGGGTAGTCGAGGAATGCAGTTGGTTCATCTAAAATAATAATCGGAGCATCCTGAGCTATTGCCCGGGCAATCATTGCTTTTTGTCTCTCCCCGTCGGAAACTTCATTCAACCTTCTATGTAAAATATTGCTCAACCCCAGATTGGCCGTTGCTTCATCAACATGAAACCTGTCGGCTTCAGAAAATCGATTATTCCATCCTGTGTAAGGAGCCCGTCCTGTTTCGATAATTTGCTGGATTGTGAAGTTGTTTATGACATTTGATTTTGATGGCACATAACTCAAGGTCCGCGACCTTCCTGCATGAGAATATTTACGGATTGACCTGCCCTTTATTAAAATATCTCCCGATAAAGCAGGCAGCAGTCCCAGTATTGTTGTGAGCAATGTGCTTTTCCCTGAACCATTTCGTCCTGCTACCATAACCAATTCTGAAGGTAGCACCGTTACGGTAACATTGGATAACACTGGTTTCTTTGCAGAATATCCGACACTAAGGTCAACAGTATGCAATAAGGGTTTTGTCATAATCAGAAATATGATTTCTGGTTTCTTATCACAACATAAATTATCACCGGAACACCCGTGACTGCAGTTACAGCATTAATAGGTAACACTCCGGCATTACCGAAGGAATACGACAACATATCGCTCAGCAGCATTACCGTAGCTCCGGTAAGAAATACAGCGGGAACAAGCACAAAATGGCTGGCCGTTTTAAACATCCACCGACTCATATGTGGTACTGCAATACCAATAAAACCAATGGGTCCGCAAAAAGCAGTGATTGTGCCGGCAAGAACACAAGTAATCGCAAATACCACCACTCTCAACTTACGAGTATTCACGCCCGAAACACTGGCGTTTTCCTCGCCCAGTAAGAACAGGTTCAGCGGTTTGCAAATTGAAAACGTAGCAATAAACGAAAGGAGTATTATAACAGCAAGTAATACCATGTTGTTGAACGACAGAGCCGAAAGGCTCCCCATTCCCCATATTACAAATGATTTTACGCTTAAACTATCCGCAAAAAACTGTAATACACTAATCAGTGCGGTAATTACTGCTCCAAGTAAAATACCAATAATAAGTACAGTAACATTATCGCGCATTCGAAGTGATGCTGAAATCACTATTAGCATTACCAGAGCAGCCCCTGCCATAGCAGCAAAAACAGCGAAAATACCGCTATTAAGAAAAAACACATTTACACCCGCAATCGATGCTCCCATTACAAGAATAGCAACTCCCAAGCCTGCACCGGAGCTAACGCCCAAAACATAGGGTCCCGCCAGTGGGTTCCTGAAAATGGACTGCATCAACAATCCCGCCAGAGAAAGCCCTCCACCTGCCAAAACAGCAGTAATCACCCTTGTAAGTCGAAACTCTTTTATCAGGGATATTTTCTGAATATCGAGTTCCCTTTGATTAAATAAAAACGAAATTAGATCGCTTAAACTAATATGTGTAGTACCAATTTGAAAGTCAAGAATCAAAAGAACAAGTGTAACAACCAGCAGTATTCCAAACCGAACCGTATTTCCCTGATTCTTTTGCATACACAAATGAACTAAAGTTTTCGGTAATAAAAAAGAGAGTCTTCATTTATTATCGTATCATGAAAAATGTGAATCAGGTCATTTAGCACTATGTCAGGATGTATAATTCCGGACTCCCAAAAGTCGTTACCACCATTGTGGTTCATTCGTTTATTATTGTTGCATATTATTGCCTGATGCAAAGGAGCAAAATTATCAAACCGTGAATCGGTTACCAGAATCTCTTTTTTGTTTACACAGTTGTTTGGGTTTAGCCAGACACTCACATTCTGCGCCTGATAAAATACATCTTCAAGAGGTACAGGAATACTTTCGGTATGGGTATCTTTCGAAAATATGTATTCGCCACCGGCATCCCTGATTAAAGATGAAAAATAGGATTTCCCGCCCGGTACAAACCATGTCCCCCTCCAAGGCAAACCTGTAATAACCAACGGTCTGCCACCTTTATGCTGTGTTGCGGTTGTTACCAACTTGTTGTACCTATCCGCAATACTGTCAAATTGTACGTGTGCATAATTTAGTTTATCGAAAAAACACGAAAAAAACAATAGCCACTCCGTACGCCCCAAAATATCAGGTTCCAGATACTCTCCTATCCATACTACGGGGATTCCGATAGCCTCAATTTTCTGAAAACTACCCAAAGAGTTATAGTCGACGCCATATGCAAAGATTACATCCGGCTTTAAACTTACTATAACCTCCATATCGAATGTAGTTTCGTAGCCGATATCAAGAATTTCGCCCCGATAGAACCGTCCTGATACCAGGGTATCAAATACAAGTTTACCGGTTGATATTCCTGTCAGTTTATCAGCTTCATTAAGAGCTGATAGAAATGCCACATGTGATGTTGAGCAACAAATAATTCGTTTTACAGGGACATGAATTTCGTTTTTTTTTGCTGAGTTTCTGGTAAGTCGGTAGGAATAACTATTGTTTTTGCTGTTCTGTGCAGGATCGAAAACCCTCAGTGTGTATCCTTGGCTCTGCTGTATAATTTCGAAACCTCGGGCATATTTATTCTTTATAGGCTTATCATCTGCTTTCCGGTTCTCCCCTGAATCGGTACAGGAAGTTAGCATTACTATCGTACCCCAAAAAAGAAGAACCGCTGGTTTACACCATAAATATTTCATTGGCCTATTTAATTGAAAAATAAGAATACCGGTTATTTTACAACCGATATTCTCTTTGTATAGGTTTTACCCTCGATATTTATGCTCACAAGGTATATACCCTCCGAGAGAGCCGAAATATCGATTTTTTGCTCACCGCTGATATTCAAAGCAGAAATGTCAATTACAGAACTGCCGAGAATATTTCTAACACTCACAACAGCGTCTTTACCCATGAATTCATCGCCAAATTCCAGCGTAAACATATCGCTTGCAGGGTTTGGATAAACCGTAATATCAACATTAATCATATTCTCTTCAATATCAACCAAACAACCCAAAGGCTTAATAGCCAGAGAAGTGGCAAAGCCAAACATCTCTACATTCGATTTCCACACAACACCATCAAGCACGCTCATTGTATTGTACGATTCATTGGCTCCCCTTGGGTTTGCAATGCTAACTACAAACTGATCGTCGCAATAACCGTCGTTGTTCTCGTCGGGGTAATTCAAACGGAACCCGGCGTAAAAAGGTCCATCAATTTCGACCGGAGGATCAAATGTAATAACATTGTTATAATTTGCCTGCAAATCGCGAATATACATTTTCTTTTCGCCAATTACTTCACCGATTGTGTCACCTTCCCAATCCCAAATCATAAAACGAACGTATGAATTGTATGAGCCATAGACTGCTCTTTCGACGGGTACAATCAGCGACTCAATCTGACCAAATGTATAGTCTTCGAAATAATCAGCATAAGCACGCACTCTTTCCCCGTTATGGCCGGCAATAAACCCATAAGCATCCTGTGGAACAATTGTTCCTACGGTTTCATTGGGTCCGATATTACTCAATGTATCGCAAAACAGAGTGACCGGTCCGGAGAATACATAAATATAATCGTCTTTAATAAGCATATCGCTTCCACAAATATTATTAACTGCAAGGGTTACATTATAAATTCCGGGTACCGAGTAAAGTACTCCTTCTGTAATACTGCCTTCGGTACTAAACTGCGGGTTTCCACCTTCGAAAATCCAATTCCAGTTAGCAGGCAATCCTGTTGACTGATCCTGCATATAAACTACCTGACCTGCAGTAATTAATCTGGGTGCAGCAGTGAAAGAAGCGACAGGAGCTGTAACACAGGGGTCGGTGGCACTAACAACAATGTAATCTTCCCTGATTAAAGTATCAACACCAAGGTTATTTCTAACAATCAACTGAACATCATAAATCCCGGGTAAGGCAAAAACAACATTACTCGGATTCTGAACATTGGGAGTAGGTGGAACACCGTCTTGAATGGTCCATTCCCATTGATATGGGTTTCCAAGACTTAAGTCAATGAAGTTAATCGCATCGCCGGGTTGAATAACTGTGTAGTTTGCAACAAAGTTTGCAACAGGAGGCTCTGTGGCAGCAGGAATAACCTTTATGTAATCGTGCTTTAATTCGATATCCTGAACACCTAGCGTATTGCTGCAACGCAGTTCAACATCGTAAGTTCCTACGGTGTTATACATAATGGGTTGTGGCACAGAATCATTGGAAACATTAGGGATACCGCCTTCGAAAGTCCATGCCCAGGGTTCAATGAAAGGTCCGTTTTGCGACAAATTGGTAAAAGTAACCACACCCCCTACGGGGATGATTAACGGCGAGCCTGAAAAATCGGCAATGGGATTTACAGGGTTAACAACAACTGTGATGCATCCTGTGCAATTTTCGGTGTTAGTATCGGTTGCATTCTGAACAGTTAAGCTAACATTATAGGTTCCTGCAACATTGTAGCAAACATTAACAGGGTTCTGGTCAGGTGAAGTTGGTGTATTCGATCCCGGGAAGGTCCAGTTCCAAGAGGTTGGGTTACCGGTTGACTGATCTTGGAAATTAATACATTCACCTTCAAAAATATTGTAGGCTGAGGCAGCAAAAGCAGCATCAAGTGTTGAGGCTCCGCTCGTAACAATTATATAACCTGTCTTAATTTCAGTGTCTGATTCGGTTCCGTCGCTAACCGTAAGGGTAACATTATAGGTTCCGGCAGTAGGATAATTGACGGTCGGGTTTTGATTTGGTGATGTTCCCGGGGTGCCACCTGCAAATGTCCATGACCAAGAAGTTGGGCCACCTGTTGAAAGATCGGTAAATGCAACTGTTCCGCCAACATTAACTGTGGTAGGGGTAGCCGAGAAATCAGCTGTAACAGTTGCGGCTCCGCTATTAGGTGCTCTGCCGGGGCAGGTAGTGGCACCTGTAGAGGTTGGATCCAGCCATGGTTTAAGTCGCACGTTGTTGGCAGTACCATTGGATTCCCAATGATAATCGAATTTGCCGTACATATCCCAGCGTTGGTTTACAGGGCAATCGCAATATGAAGCACCACCAGTAAGTGTACCAACAACAAGTTTTGCGTTATTAAAAATGGGAGATCCTGATGAACCTCCTTCGGTAACACCAGTATTTGTTTCAGTTTGTGCCCATGTTACACGCCAGTGTGCGTCATCGGGATTTGTTCCGGAATAAGTTGCACTTGTCAATGCGGTTGTGTAGGTAGATATCTTTTTAATATCTCCAGCCGGATGATGAATGCTGACACCACTTGGACTTGCAGTTGTGGAACGATCCCATCCATTGTAATAAGAGTTAATATCAGCAAGATCATCTTCGGTGCAGCTTAATTCGAGAAGTAAGAAGTCGGATCCGGTGTTTTCATCACCACGGGCACGCAAAGTAGCTCCTGTGATTGTATTATATGCAGGTGAAGTTCCGGGATTGGGACAACCACTGGCTTCAAAATTAAAATAAAACTGCCATTGGTTAATATTACCCGAAGTTCCACCGCAATGATCAGCCGATAAAAAATAAGGTGTCCCATCGTTTGATGTATTGTTAACTAATGTGCCTGTACAAAGTCCTCCCAACATAAACATCACTGCTACCCCCTTTTTCTCCGATTGCCAGTTGATTCCCTCAGGGCAATTTACATTTACTTCACAGGGGTCAGAGGCTCCGAATGATGGAGGTTTTACATCGCGAAAACGACCAACAAGGCCTTCGACATCACGATAAATATAACAAACATCGCCCAATATAATGGTTGGCATTTCGGCTTCTGGCATTAATATGACCTCGATATAACTAACCTCTCCCTCAATGATGGCAGTGGAGAAACTACTACCAAAGCGCGGATTATTGCGATGGTCAAAAGCTCCAATAACATGTTTCCGGTTTTCGTTGTAGACAAACATCTGAACGCCTTCGGGCAGATAAAAGTTATCGTAATACAATGCTAATGCTTTAGCTCCCGGAACAATGATTTTAAGCCGCCAAACACGTATGTTGTTATCCAACACATCCCATGTACCGGAATGATAAATGTCAGTTTGTAAATCCAGCATCCGACCAATCATATAAATCTCACCGTTTTTATCGTAAGCATCATCTTCCTGCTTAATTTGCACCAAGTCAGGTGCCTGAAGCAGAATTTGGTCAATATTGCTGCTTAGTTGCTGGGCATTTTTAAAACTGAATGGCTCGCCACCATGACCTAGCTGCGCAAAAACATTCATCGTGCTTATCGAAAACACAATTACTAATAAACTGATTATCAATCTTTTCATAGTAAAATTATAATTACATACTTAGCAGACTATTAACCTGCAATTTATACATTTTTTTTAAAAATTATGCGTACAATAATTTTATTTTATAAGACTGGTGCGGTTAAATTCGGTTGCCTTTGTGTTTTAAATGAAATGAACAATTCTCAAAAGCATTTAATAATCGGGGTTTAGCATCGGGTGTAGCCTTTCGGCAGCCAATTAAAAATAAATTGATTTATTTTATCAATAATGTTTGGTTTTTTAAAAATCAAAAACATATCTTTGCAGTCCCAAATTCAGGGGAAATGAAAAGACTGATTAGCTCAGCAGGTAGAGCATCTGCCTTTTAAGCAGAGGGTCTGGAGTTCGAGTCTCCAATCAGTCACCAAACGAAAAGCCGGTTTAATGCCGGCTTTTTTCATTAAATGAATATTTCTGTTGCTGTTTAATCCTGTTCCTTAACAACTTTAATAGTTTTGGAATATCCTTGCGAAATTACTTTGATGAAGTAAACCGCCGGAGGAAGGTCTGTCATTTGTAATTGCACAATGAAGCTGCCCGAATTCACAGGTATATCTTTGCTTAATATTGCTTTCCCAAGCACATCTTCAACAATAAGCATAGCAGACTCTGAGGGTATATTAGTACCACTAACAATCAACTCTGTATTAAACGGATTCGGGTGGGCTGAAAGCTCAGGGGAAAATTCATCATTGCCTTTGCATGTAACAACAACGATATCGGAATATTCAAATTTTCCGTTAAAATCAGTCTGTTTAAGCCTGTAGTAGCGCTGCCCTCCATCGTGATAATTATCGATATATGAATAATCATTATGCACATTACTGTTGCCTGCTCCCTTAACTTCTCCAATTTCCACGAAATCGACTGAATTGACAGAACGCTCGATTATAAATTTTTCGTTATTTGTCTCCGAAGCTGTCTGCCAGTTGATATTCACAACACCTGAATTACATGTAGCGTTGAAATTTATTAACTCAACGGGTAGTGGATTAATTCTGCGCTTGCTTCCAAAGCTTACCGGACTATATGATGTAAACGGAATGGTTGAAGTTATCGAACCGGATGATACATTCCCTGCAGTAGATCCTTCCAAATACTCCCAGCAAGAACCATTAAAATGTGCTACAGCGAGATCTGAGAGATTGGTAATACCACTTCGTGTACCATTCTTCCAATATAAAGTAACAGATGGTGTAGGCCCTGTAGTAGTAAGGTTCCAGTTTTCAACACCGCTGGTATACTGCATAAGGCTTTCGTTACACATATAGGCTGCCGACCAGTTTAACTCCGGAGCAACAAAATTATACTGTGCTGTTATTGTTGCACTGCTTACAGGGGCTGAAACTCTAACCGGAGCCCAAACAATACCATCGCCTACAGGGAAAGTAAATGCTGTTGTCCCTGTTTTTGCCACCAGACCGTCAACATAGCTATCATCATCACCATCGTTCGACGTAGCAGAACTTCCAAAAGTAAGAGATCCGGTTCCTGAGAAATATGCAATACCGCTTGTAAAAGTAGCAGCTCCATTTATAACCATCGGTTCTCCAATATTTAAATCAGCCGAACCAGCAGTTGTGTTAATAAAAACAACATTATTGAACACACTGCTGCCAGGCTGTATGCTTTGTTGCAAACTGCCATTAAAACGTACCAATCCGGTTCCCGCAGTAAAGCTTCCGTCATTGTTCCAGTTACCCTCTAAGCTTATGGAATTCGATTGGCAATTAAGAGAGCCTCCACTTGCAATGGTGATGTCGCCACCGGCACCGGATGTGCGCATTGCAGTAAGCTGAGTAGCCTGCAAAGTATAACTACCTGATATATTTAGGTTTCTGAATATGGTTTCATTTCCTGAGATAACCTTACCCGTTCCTGTAAGATACACAACACCCGTACCTCGGTTAAACTGGCCTCCTGTTTTCGCCCAATTACCCCCGATGTACATAGTATTCCCATTACAATTGAACTGGTTTGCAGCTGATATTGTTAAATTGTTGTTGACCTGAATGTTATAGACAGATACGGCATTTATATCAACGATGTTGCTTGAATTGATGGTGAGATTGTAGAATTGTTTTCCGGCACCGGTACCTCCTGTTGTAATTGTCGATGTACCAGATGTTCCGTTGAAAATCACAGTCCCGGTTCCGGGAGTAAAACTCCCGTTGTTTGTCCAACTGCCGGCAATAGAAATGTTATTGTTGTTTGCAACCAGTGTAATGCCTGTATTAATTGTCAGGCTTCCAGCCAATGAAAGAGATGCCCCTGAGCCCAAATTCAGTGTGCTACCGGCACCCACGACCACATTTCCGAGCCGGGCGCTTACACCCGCATTAACAACAGGCGTGTAGGCGCTGGTTGATGATAATATATTTGTAGTATGTGAGCCAGACGCAGTTGTATTGGCGGCAATCACCAATCCCCGATTTATATCGTTATATTGATAGGCGTTTATTATGCCTCCGGTCAAGCTGCCTCCATTAATTATAAATGCTCCCCCTGAGGTGCTATTACGGATGGTTCCACCCGACTGGTTCAGAGTACCTGTTCCCCATAAATCATCATTAATTAGAATAGAACCTCCCGAAATATTTAAAGTAGCACCTGTAAAATCGGCATCGCCAGGGGAAACAGTTGTTTCAAGAATTCCCGAACTCATGCTCAGTACACTCCCGCTTAACCATGAATCATTGCTTGTAGAGCCATTGCCATTTGTTGCAGCACATTGAACGGTTCCACCATTAATATTTACTGTTCCTGAGATCTGTATTCCGTATAAATTGTTATTCTTTAAAATAGCTCCTGAAGGAATTGAAAGTGTTACTCCGGAATTTACTATCATATCGATATCATTAAATGGAGCATCAGCGGTGCGGGTGGTCTGATAGGTATATCCCCCCGTTAGTGTTTTAATACCGGAACCTGCAAATCTTAGGTAATAAAACCCTGTATTACCAGTCAGCGTTTGATTTGTTCCGCTAAAATTAACAGTACCTGTACCACAGTTGAAAGTACCATAATTTGTCCAATTGCCGGATACGTTCAAGGTTTG
>JAGOLH010000016.1:0-2806 GCA_017994175.1 Bacteroidales bacterium
TTTCATAATAATTTTATCTCCCCTTAGCTAAAAATGTATCTTCAATCTTTAAATGTTGCGAAAATAATTAATCTGACTGTTTTAGCCAAAAGCAATACCAATTTAATTTTATGTTATTTAATTTAAGTATGAGTTTTATTAGATTGTATTTCAGAAAAATAGTTACCCAAAGAAGAATGCAGAATTATTTTCGTTTCTTGAAAAGTTTCAGGAACCAGTTACATTTTTCGTTTTTTTCATCCTTTTTATCATCTTCCGTAGCTTTATGGGCCATGATAAACTCTTTTTGCATTTCTCCAGGAAACAACAACGACATATGGAGCATGTTATTATTATCGACAAGCATCAGACCCAAATTCAGTGAAATATCGTTTTTTGCCACCTGACGCGACAAACTGCCGTTGGCTTTATCGGGAGCATTGTCGATTGCAGTATAATACGAATCGTCAACCACTTCGAACTGCGACCGGTAGTTCTTGTTTTTACGGATAACCGATGTTAGAAACGATTCGTAAAATGCATTCCAGAGTCCTTTTTCGAGCGATGCCAACGATGTAAAAGCACTGATATCGAGGCTATCGTACATCGAACTGTAATAGCCATAGTAATATCCCTTGGGAATTACCCTAATTGTATCGTACGATATTTCGTAACTCCTGCTGTTATTCAGGTTGAAGGCTTTGAAAACGGTATGTATATTTCCGGATGAATCGGTTTTTTCAACAGAGAGACTATAACTCCTGATTTTTTCAAGATGTAGCGTATTGCTTACTTCGAAATCCTGCCTGAAGAACTCTGAACATACCGTTGTATTAGGCGGAGAGCTGTTCCTGTAGTACCGGATCAGTACTATCATTTCACCATTGTCGTTCATTTCATGTTCAACAATTTCGTAACATCCTTGAAAAACGGCAATCGCTGACTCAATTTTGGCAAGTTCCTGCACCGTTTCTTTCATAACCAGGGTACGGCTTTCTTCGGAAGTTGTCTCAAAATAATCGGAGGTATACATTACATGCGAATGCTGCAATAGCGAAGCAATACCCAACGCCCTCCATGTGGCAATGTTCAGCGCCAGAGCAGTGTCTTCCATTCTTGGTTCCGATATCCCCACAGCGTATAGGCAAGTATCGTCAGAGGCAGGGATCGACTCAAACCAATCGGGCACTGCATAGTATTGAGTGAATCCACTATAACAAATCAATATTGTAATAACCAGAATAAAAATCTGCTTCATGCTACGTATATTTGCAGGGTTAAAAATAAACTTAATGAAGCAAATTCCGAAAAAAATTGCGATAATAAGTCTGGGTTGTTCAAAAAATCTTGTCGATTCCGAACAACTGCACTTCCATTTGCAGCAATCGGGCTATGCGGTGCAGCACAATCCCGAAAAAGTTAATGCCGAAATTGTGGTGGTGAATACCTGTGGTTTTATAAATGATGCAAAAGAAGAATCGATCGACACCATACTGGGTCTGGCAGAAGCCAAAAAACAAGGAAATATCAAAAAACTGGTTGTATTTGGTTGTCTGCCCCAGCGATATATGGCAGAACTAAAAAAAGAAATTCCTGAAGTAGATGTATTTCAGGGAAATTATAACCTGAACTCATTGTTGTCGGAAATAACGGGGATTTCTTCACAACACCCTTGGTTTTACCGGTCGCTGGAAAATCCGGGACATTATGCTTACCTGAAAATTGCAGAGGGCTGCAACCGCAAATGTTCGTTTTGTGCCATACCTGGCATTAAGGGGAAGTACGTATCGAGAAGTATCGACAGCATTGTTGAAGAAGCTTCGTACCTTGCCGGTGGTGGAGTAAAAGAGATGTTGCTGATTGCACAGGATACGGGGTATTACGGCTACGACCATTCAAAAAGATTCATGCTGTCAACCTTGCTCAATGAGCTTGTCCCCATCAACGGTATAGAATGGATACGACTGCATTATCTATATCCAGGAACCATTACGCGTGAATTATCATTGCTTATTAAAAATAACGATAAAATATGCCGCTATATTGATATACCGGTTCAACACATAAGCGACGCAGTGCTAAAACGCATGCAGCGGAATACAAAAAGGGCTGATATTGAAAAGGCAATTAGCTATCTTCGGGAATTGATACCGGATATTGCTATCAGGACCACCCTTTTGGTTGGATATCCGGGTGAGACCGAAAAAGATTTCGACGAGTTGTGCAGGTTTGTCGAAAGTACTGAGTTCGACCGTCTAGGAGCATTTTCATATTCGCACGAGGAAAACACGTGGGGTGGAATGCATCACTCCGACGATATTCCAGAGCACATCAAGCAACAGCGGCTCGAAACAATCATGTCCATACAGCAGGCGATTTCACTGAAAAAAAACCAACAGAAAGTCGGGAAAACCATGAAGGTAATCTTCGACCGAAAGGAAAACGGTCAGTATATTGGTCGATCTGAATACGATTCTCCCGAAATTGACAACGAGGTCATTGTTGAAAGCAGCCGAAGCCTTGTTATTGGTAATTTCTACCAGGTGGAAATTACCGGTGCAGGCGATTATGAAGTTTTTGGTAAAATTTCGAAATAATTGAATGCAGTTTAATTTTTTGTTGTAAATTTGCCCACTGAAAAAGGACCCGTGGCTCAATTGGATAGAGCATCTGGCTACGGACCAGAAGGTTGGGGGTTCGAGTCCCTCCGGGTTCACAGTTACGAAGACGATTTTTATCGATCTTCGTTTTTTTATCGAAGACAGACGAGAAGTTTATCCCGATGAGGTACGAATCGGGAAGTCCCTCCGGGTTCACGGTAACGAAG
>JAGOLH010000016.1:2906-48688 GCA_017994175.1 Bacteroidales bacterium
AGTCCCTCCGGGTTCACAGTTACGAAGACGATTTTTATCGATCTTCGTTTTTTTATCGAAGACAGACGAGAAGTTTATCCCGATGAGGTACGAATCGGGAAGTCCCTCCGGGTTCACGGTAACGAAGACAAAAGAGCCCGTCTTTGCGAATGTGAGGTACGAACATGAAGCAATCTGTATTTCAACGGGCTCAGCACAGGTACTTCGACGGACAGTTAATTATACGTCTCTGGCTTGGTAGATCGCTTCACTGCGTTCGCGATGACGTTTGAGAACCCGTCTTTGCGAATGTGAGGTACGAACATGAAGCAATCTGTATTTCAACGGGCTCAGCACAGGTACTTCGACGGGCGGTTACAGACAGCATTACAAATGCTTAGATAAATGCGCCCTCGTTGCAAACGAGGGCGAGTTGGGGCTTCACTGCGTTCGCGATGACGTTTGAGAACCCGTCTTTGCGAATGTGAGGTACGAACATGAAGCAATCTGTATTTCAACGGGCTCAGCACAGGTACTTCGACAGGCACAATACAAGCATTTCGACGGGCGGTTGCAGGCACTTCGGCGTCTCGACTCCGCTCGACGACCGAAGATCGTTTCGCTTTGCTATCGGTGGGGAGGGTAAATGGCTCCGGCATGGTGGTTTCGTCGATAAAGAAAAGAAAACCTGCTGCAAAGCAAACAGGTTTTCGATTGACGCACAACATACAACACATTGCATAAACAGGATATATGCACAAATTGTTCACAAAAAGTTGTTACACCGGTGACTTAAGCAAATACACTATCACATGTAATTGATTTTCAGGATGTTCCTGAGAGTTAATACTCTGAATACGTGCTTCGAGGCAATTGGAATACCCCATCTCCAGCAGCTTGCTTAACTGGTGATTGCAGGTTCTGGGTACGAACCCCAGTTTGTATCCTTCGAAATACAAGGCAATGGCATAGGGGTCGAACCGGTTATCAGGTTCAAAACGCATTGCCACCACACTTCCAATTTCTAATTGATGAAAAACCACCGGTCCATCGTAATATGTAAAACCGGCTACCTGAAAATTGCAAAAATGTCGTCTTTCCATGATTTTATTTGTATTAGTTCGGTACAAATAAAAGCCGGCAAATTGTCAACTACTGACAATCGCTAAAATTTCTTTAAAATTTTTTCGTTGAGAAACTCTTTAAAATCATCCGGAGAAATCACGCTTACTTCATCGGGCAAACCCAGTACAAACCTGCCAACGCCTTCGTAGCTGCACACATCGGCTTCAAAAATATAGGAATTGTAATCACCGGGGGTAACATAGTTTTCGGAAAGAGGAAACTCTTCGATGAGCAATTGGTATGCCCTTAATGACAACCGCAGTTTAACACGGACAAGATTTTCGCCGGAAATACGGAATACGTCAACAAAAATCTTTGCATGAAGATTCTCGAAAGCCCATGGAGTATCGGTAATAATGACTTTCCCGATACGTGCCAGCTTGAAGAATTTTACCGAATTACTTGCCGGTTCGTAACAACACACCATGGTGTAATTTGTGGTGAAATCGTAAGGCTCCACCACCCTGTCGCTGATTCTGCCACTATTCGACGAGGAATAATCGTGCAGAATTACCTGCTTTTTCTGCCTGATGGCTTCGCAGAGGGCAGTGATATTTTCTGATTTTTCGGCACTAACAATGGCATATGGAACCAGGTTATTATCGTAGAGCGAGTACAGTTTTTTTGTAAGACTTTCTTTAAGAGCACCGTCGAAATCGATGGAGTGTATTGCCCTGGAGAGCAATTCAGATTCTTCGGATGAAAAGTGGAGTAAGTCCGATAAGTTCTTCCCCTTTTCGAATTCCGAAATTCTGAAATACCCATTTCGGTTCTCCACAACAAATCCGCAATCGCGGAAAGTTTGGATATATCGGCGAATCGTCCGCTCCGACCGTTCCATGTCTTCAGCCAGTTCTGCGATAGTTTTTCCGAACGACCCGCTCATTTTCACCAACAACCGGAGAATGCTTTCAAATTTTGCCTGTTCTATCAAAATAAATTATATTATTTTAAACCGCCCCATTTACCAATACTACTGATGCATCCCTCGGAATCGTAGGTTATTGTTTTAACAACGCCAATATTTGGAATAAACCATTCAGAAAGATAAGTCACATAATATCCTTCCTCGTTAAGGAACTTCGATTTAATAAGTTTCTTCTGAACCTGATTATCCAGTCTGTTCTGAAAGTTCTCACGGCGTTTTTGCCATTTTGCATTATCAGCGGCAAATGTGCTTTCAAAGCCCGATTGAATCCACATTTCGCTTTCGATTACATAGGCGGTATAGGTTTTATCATCCAGTACAACTTCTTCGGTGCGGTCAACTATTGCGTTTACATAATGAATCGTGTGGCTGTTCAAAGCTGTCGATTCTAGTACCTTTACATCGATATCTTTCCAAACCTCCTCATATTTCGTCACCTTCCAAGTGCCCGTTTCATACCTCCCTGTTTGCTTGCTTAAATATGTGGCATTTTTCTCAATGGTTTCCACTTCACGATATCCGTCGAGAACCCGTTGCTTGTCTTCGTAAGAAGTGGTGCCAATAATCAAATTAGAGATATCTTCGTAACTGGGAAGGATATCGCCTACTTTAAGATTGTTGGGAATAGCCTGCGTCCCATTAAATCCTGCCCCAATGGTATCGCCATTACTCACATAATAAACCGGTCCGACAGTCCTATAATAATAATGGACATTATCTACGCACAAGCAAGGAAATGTGTATTCAATTCCATTGATCGTTAATCCGTAGGTCAGTTTTTCAATTTCGCCTCTTTCAATGTCTTTAACATAAATATCGGCAAAATACGAAGATGATGGAGCTTTTGTTCCGTTTAATACATCGGTGTTAAATTGATTAATAAGCTCAGCCTTCTTTTCGGGCTTCATTTTACTCCAGCCCTTGGTAGAAGTCAAATCTGAATAATAATTGTGAGATACCGATTTATTGATATACCCCTTTTCGAGCAAAAAACAATTCTGCGAAAACATGGATACATTAATAAAACACAGCAAGGATAAAGAAACAAGCAACTTTTTCATAGTAATTGGTTTTACATTTCCTACTCATACGCTTTTCGGTAACCGCGTGCATTAAGTATTTGGCATAAGCCAAATTTTAATACAATAATAAACAAATATAAGTACGATATTTCAATTAAACAATACGAAAAACAGAAAAACAATCGCAATTTAGTACTGTTTAATAAAATTTTGCGCCAGTTTAAAAAATGAAGGAAATAATGTAAGGCTTTCGCTGTATAGTGTGTCCAGAGGAGTATGATATACTTTAAATGCATCACCATGATCGAGAAAGAATATTGCTGGAACACCTTCGATTGCAAATGGGTAGTGGTCGCTATTACCACTCAGTTCCGATAAATCAAATCCCTCAAAAAGCATGTTGCTGCTACTTATTGCCTTCATCATTTCGAAGCCGCGCATCCCATTGTCGCTAACCTCGGTGTAAACAACAGGGTTGTTATCCGCTATCATATCGAAATTGATTACATATTTTACTTGCGACAATGGAAAAAATGGATGTTGAACATAATTCATTGACCCAAGAAGCCCTGTTTCTTCAGCGGCAAACGCCATAAATGCAATGGAGCATTTCGGTTTGTTTTCAGGTTTCGAATAATACTCTGCCAGATTCAGAAGCATAGCCACACCACTCAAGTTATCGTTTGCACCAGGGTACCAAACATCGCGTCCGAACCTGCCCATGTGGTCGTAATGGGCGGTGATCACAAAAAAACTATCCGGCTGCTGCGAACCCTCAATGTAACCGATGACATTACCGGTTTTGTAGCTTTTCACGAATTTGCTTTTAAAACGAGCATTTATTCGCGCTGGAGATTTTCCCAACGCATTGTCGGTGATCCAGATAACCCGGGCAGCTCTGGTTGATCCAGATGCAGCCATATAGCGTTTCAGCGGACCATCGAAAATAAGCATAACATTTCGCAGCTTCATGTTATTCACAGTAGTAAGCAACAGGCTGTCCCTGACATAGTATGCGTATTCCACTGCAACAAAAGTGTTTGATGTATCAAGAGCCAAAAGTTCCTGAACTGTTGTTTCTTTTGGTTTTAGGGTATCGATACGGTAAATATTAAAATCACCTTCGAACGAACGACAATACTCACGGACAACGAAATCGACCCCTGGAACCAATAATCGTCCATCGATGGTAATGCGATGATTGCCATGTTGTGTATTGACGTCAAAGGAAAAATTCTGATAATAGTCGTCCCAGCTTTTTAACCCCAGTTTATGATACTCGTTTTCGATATATCGGGCAGCTTTACGGTCGCCATGTTTAAAATAACCCCGTCCCTGATATTTTTCCGACGACAGGTCGTTAATTACTTTGCCCGCATAATCGAGGTTTTGCGCACTCAACCATGAAATAGACAATACCGAAATTAAAAATAACAGAGAGATTTGTTTCATAAAAAATCTTTTCTTCAAATATAGGTTCAGTGGAAGTCAGATTTTCTTAATAAAAATATAAAACGATTGTAGCAAGTATATATTCAATCTGAATTGCTTGCAGATAATAAGAACCTTAAATAGCCCTACTGTTTGAACAGGCTCTCGACAAACTCTCTGCGGTTGAATACTTCCAGATCGTCGATACCTTCTCCGATACCAATATATTTTACAGGAATGCTGAACTGGTCGGAAACACCGATAACCACTCCACCTTTGGCAGTTCCATCGAGTTTTGTAACAGCTAGGGCATTCACATCCGTAGCAAGAGTGAATTGTTTTGTTTGCTCAAAAGCATTCTGACCGGTGGAGGCATCAATTACCAGCAGTATTTCGTGAGGTGCATCGGGAATAACTTTTTGCATCACTTTTTTTATTTTCGAAAGCTCATTCATCAGATTCAGTTTTGTCTGCAATCTACCGGCTGTGTCGATAATCACTACGTCTGCCTCGTTTTTTTGTGCTGATACCAGTGTGTCGTAAGCCACCGATGCCGGGTCAGCACCCATTTGCTGTTTAATCACAGGCACTCCTACGCGGTTTGCCCATATTTCGATCTGCTCAATCGCAGCAGCTCTAAATGTGTCGGCAGCGCCGATGTACACTCGTTTACCGGCTTTATTAAACTTGTATGCAAGTTTTCCGATAGTAGTAGTTTTACCAACTCCATTTACCCCGACAACCATAATTACATAGGGTTTTGAGTTTTCGGGGAATTCCCACGAATCAAAATTTTCGACGTGGTTTTCCTCCAATAGTTCCACGATTTCGTCGCGGAGTACATTATTAAGTTCGGAGGTACCCAAAATTTTGTCGCGCTTAACACGCTCTTCGATACGTTTAATGATTTTCAATGTGGTTTCAACACCAACATCCGAAGATATCAGTATCTCTTCAAGTTGATCAAGCACTTCATCGTCAACTTTGCTTTTCCCGAAAATAGCCCTGTTAATTTTATCGAAAACGCCTGTCCGTGTTTTCGACAAGCCCTGATCGAGTTTTTCTTTTTTTTCTTTATTGAATAATCCAAATAATGCCATTGAATTTGCTTTATTAAGAACAGCTCCAAAGATACATACAAAAACCGGATAACAAAAACGCCCTACTTAAGTAAGGCGTTACATATAAGATTGGTTCCAAATGGTTATTTCTCGATGAAATAGTCTTTTGTGTGGTCGGGGTGCACTATAGCTTCCTTGAATATATAAGCACCTGTTTTAGGAGAGCGGACCATTTTTATGCATTTCACATATTCTTTCCCTTCTCCGGTTTTGAGCGTTGCAACAACCTTTTTTGCCATTTTTTATACTATTTAATTTCTTTATGAACGGTTACTTTCTTTAAAATCGGATTGTATTTCTTCATTTCCATCCGGTCAGGTGTGTTCTTCCTGTTTTTTGTAGTAATGTACCTGGATGTTCCCGGCAATCCCGAATTTTTGTGCTCGGTGCATTCCAATATTACCTGCACCCGATTACCTTTACTTTTTTTACCCATTTTTTATTTCTCCTTTAATACTTTTCGATAATACCATTTTTCACAGCATCTTCAAGAGCTACTTTCAAACCTTTTTTATTGATAGTTCTCATACCTGCCGGGGTTACCTTCAGTGTAATCCATCTATTTTCCTCTTCAAGGAAAAACCTCTTCTCAAGCAGATTAATTTCAAATTTTCGTTTCACTCTGTTGTTGGAGTGCGATACGTGATTTCCTGTCTGCGATGTTTTCCCTGTAATCTGACAAACTTTCGACATAACTTTTCCTTATTAATTTCGGACTGCAAAATTCACTAAATTTTCGTAATTATCAAAACATTTTTACTTTTTTTATGGAAAATATTCAACATGTGCTATAAAACCATAAAATTTACGCGATGGGAAAGGTTTTACTTAATAAAAACAAAACGTATTAATGTTTTTCTTAATTTTGTAAAAGCATATAAGCATATGAATTTATTTTATGTCTATAGTACAAACTGCTAAATCCCAATACTTATGAAAAAAACATCGTTATTCATTTTTTTAGCAATTGCCTCGTTGGCATTTATTTTTACAGCATGCCCTTATTCCTCTACGGTACCATTATCGGGCGCCACCGAAAGTATAGACCCTGCTATTTACGGGAAGTGGGTAAAAGTTGATGAATATAACGACTACCCGAAGTACTATGTTTTCAGTAAAATTGATGGAAAAAAATTGCGGATTGAACAGTATGAGTATAACGCAACCGACAGCCTTTACACTATCAGCGGAACTTATGCAGCCCATTTCACAACCATTGGAGACGTTAGGTTTGTAAATATGCTTCAGGACGGCACATATTATTTTTATCGCCTAGAGTTTACCAATCCCGAAGAGTTTGCGCTTTACGAGATTACCGATAATATTGATGAAGTATTCGATAAATCTGCAGAACTGTATAGTTTTTTCAATGCAAACAAAGGGTTGAGTTTCTTTTACAATAAAGATGAAGAAACCTATATCCTCAGCAAGGAGTAGGATTTTATAAAGGTTTTATCTAATTATTTACTTTCCTAAATAATTATAAGGCAACCTACTCAGTTGGGGTTCATATAAGAAGTTATCAACTTTTTCGTATCTTTACATAAAATCCTCAGTAAGATGCAAAACAAAGCAGATTCATCGTCTGAAACATCACTTTTCAGCGTTAATGAAGAAAAACTTACCCCCGGAGCACTTAGTGGAGCAATCACCGAAAAACTGTTTTATCATTTGGGTAGAAGACCTCACAATGCTTCAATGAACGATTTTTATCTTGCCGTATCGATTACAGTAAGAGACCGTTTAATGGAACGTGCTTTACTAACAGCAGACAATGCTTTCTCCCAAAAAAATCAAAAAATCGTATGCTACCTTTCCGCAGAATTCCTAATGGGACCTCAGTTGGGTGCAAATCTGATTGATCTGGGAATTGAAGCAAACATGATAAAAGCATTAAAAACATTCAATATCAGTTTGGAAGATGTAATAGCCATGGAAGAAGAACCTGGCCTTGGTAATGGCGGACTGGGCAGACTGGCTTCATGTTATATGGATTCACTTGCTTCCGTCGAAATTCCTGCGGTTGGATACGGAATTCGCTATGAGTTCGGCATTTTTGATCAGGAGATCCGAGACGGCTGGCAGGTCGAAGTTACAGATAAGTGGCTTAAAAACGGAAATCCATGGGAAATACCACGACCCGATTTTGCTGTATATGTTAATATGGGAGGTTATACTGAACATACAACCGATACAAACGGGGTACTTCGAGTAGCATGGATTCCCGATAATGTTATAAAAGGTATTCCCTATGACACCCCTGAGCTAGGTTATAAAGTGCAATCGTGCAATTTTCTGCGTCTGTGGCGATCAGAAGCAGTAGAGTCGTTCGACTTTTCAGCTTTTAATCACGGTGACTATTTCAGGGCTGTTAACGAAAAAATGCTTTCCGAAAACATTAGCAAAGTACTTTATCCGAATGATGAGTCAAGTCAGGGTAAAGAGCTTCGGTTAAAACAGCAATATTTTTTTGTATCTTGCTCTCTACAGGATATGATGCGGATGCACATTGAAGCAGGGGGTAACCCGGCAGGTTTTCATAAACGATACTCTGTTCAACTGAATGACACCCATCCTTCGATAGCAGTTGCAGAGTTGATGCGCTTACTTATCGATACGTACGAGCTCGACTGGGAGACAGCCTGGCAAGTAACTACAAGTACTATGTGTTATACAAACCATACTCTGTTACCCGAAGCACTTGAAAAATGGGCGCTAGAACTATTTCAGAAACTACTTCCGCGCCACTTGGAAATTATATATGAAATCAACCACCGTTTTTTGATGGAAGTTAAGCAACGTTTTCCGGGTGATATTTGTAAGCTTGCACGCCTTTCGATTATTGATGAAAACAAGGGAAAATTCGTCAGGATGGCAAACCTCGCATGCGCAGGCAGCTCTTCAATCAATGGCGTTGCTGAGTTACACACTCGTTTGCTAAAAACCACAGTTTTGCCAGATTGGGTAGATATGTATCCCGATAAGTTTCACAATATTACAAATGGTGTTACTCCGCGCCGATTCATAGTATTGAGCAATCCGGGACTTACAAACCTTATTAACGACACTATAGGGAATGAATGGCCGAGCAACCTGAATGAACTACGAAAACTCGAGAACTTTATCACGGACACTTCATTTCTAAACCGTTGGCAAACCGTTAAAACCGAAAACAAGAAGTATTTGGCAAAGCTAATAAAAAGTAAAACCGGCGTTTCAGTCAATCCTGAATCAATGTTCGACATTCATGTAAAGCGCATTCATGAGTACAAACGCCAGCACTTGAATATTCTTAACATACTTACACGGTATATCCGCATAAAAAGTAATACTGCTATTAATGAAGCACCACGCACGTATATATTTGGAGGTAAGGCTGCTCCCGGCTACTATATGGCAAAACTGATGATAAAACTCATCAACTCTGTTGCAGACCTAATTAATAACGATACCCGAATAAACGAATTTATAAAAGTTGTTTTTTACCCTGATTTCAATGTCACCAATGCTCAACCCATTTACCCGGCAGCGGATCTGTCAGAGCAAATATCTACCGCCGGGAAAGAAGCCAGTGGAACCGGAAACATGAAATTCGCAATGAACGGTGCATTAACCATTGGTACCCTCGACGGTGCTAACATTGAAATACGTGAAGAAGTGGGTCACGACAACTTTTTCCTCTTCGGACTAACAGCCGAGCAAATAAATGAAACAATGAAAAAGGGCTATGACCCCAGCTTTATTTATCGTAGCAACGAAGAACTTTGTGAAGTAATAGGGATCATGGAGTCGGGATTACTCTCCAGTGGAGACAAAGAACTTTTTAAACCATTGGTACAAACACTTGTCTCGTACGACACATTTATGCTTTTGGCCGATTATCCGTTGTACGTTGCCTGTCAGGATTATGTTAATCAGGTCTGGAGCAATAAAAATCTATGGGCAACGATGTCGGTTAGAAATGTTGCCCGAATAGGTAAGTTTTCCTCCGATCGTTCAATACGTGAGTATTGCGAAAAAATATGGCACGTAAAACCATGCAGCATTCAATAGCCTTGTTTTACAACAAGTCGCTTACTTCTAGTAACACCATTCCCTGTATACGGACCATAAAAATTGTAGGAGTCACATTGCTTAAGTTTATCAGCGTAATGGAGTTACCACCGGAATAACTGTAGTCGCCATAATATACCTTGTGCCCTAGCATACTATTTCATTATCATATTTTTACCACATTATCAATAACACCTTAGTTTTTTATAAAACGTGCAACCAGTTTGGTATCCTTTCCAGTAATTCTAACAACATACATTGCCGATGGATACTGATTTAGGTTTATTGAAACACTTACCTCTCCATCAGAAGATACAAAAGTACCCATATATACTGAAAAACCAAGAATATCAAGCACCTCAATACAGTAGTCCCCCTCCTGCTCAACCAAGGCTTTTATATTGATTATTTCGTTCGTAGGATTGGGGAAAAGACTTATTTCGCTTCGTTTGAACAAACCATCGTTATTTTGCTGAATTGTTTCACTTTCCGATGGATTATAATTGTCGGCTGCTGCTTTCCCAGTATTATTAACAACAGTGATACAAGCAACATCGCTAAATTTCGCATTGCAATGTTCTCCCGACGAAATAATTTTAACTTTGTAATTTCTGGTGTATGGAGGATTTGCCAAAAACGAACTGTTGGTAGCTCCCGGTATAATAAGCCACGACCCGTAATATGTTAGGTAATACCACTGGTACGATAATTCCGTTCCACCCGATGCTTCAACAGTAAGAAGTATACTTTCGCCGGCCTCAACAGTAGAACTTAACGGCTGAGTAATGACGTAAGGATCGGGCACCACCTGAACCGTTACAGCATTCGAAACTGCCTGATTGCAACCCCAACCCATGAAATCCACAATACAGCGATAGCTTCCTGTGGTCAACATTGTACTTTTGTAGTTTGAAGATGTCGCATTTTCAATGTTAAACCAGTTGCTACCATCCATTTGCTGCCATTGATAAGCAACAGCGCCTATTCCACCAAAGGTCACGGCAGCTATATTGACCTCGGCTCCACTGCATACACTCTGTACTTCTGGAATGTATACCAATGGATCCGGGTGAACCATGACATAAGCAGCGTTACTAATTACAAGATCACAGCCTGCACTATTATTCGATATGGCACACCTGAAGTAATACGTTTCGAGTAGAATACCTGTATTATACTCATATGATATGGCTCCGGGAATATCGTGCCAACTAATCATATCTGCCGATAATTGCCATTGATAATTAAGTGCCGTACCTCCAGTAACAAGCACATTCATAATATGATAGCCGCCTGAACAAATATTTCTGCTTTGCGGATGTGTTTTTATTATTGGGTCGTTCACGACCTGAATGTTAATCGGACTACTAATTGTTGCGTAGCAATTTGAATTCTGAGGTGTTACAGCCACCCTGTATTCACGGGTATAGGGCGGATGAGTCAACAACGTACTCCCAGTAAAGCCAGTAGCATTTTTCCAAACACCCTTCAGATTGTACTGCCATTGATACGTATATGTACCCGCAGGGCTCACCTGAGTGGTTATAAGCGAAGACCCATCAGTGCATACCGTTGTGTTTGCTGCAAGAACGACGGTAATATTATTGTTAACGGTGATAGTAACGGTATTAGAAATAGCCGTTTCGCAACCTGATGCCGATGCAGAGTACAAACATCGGAAGCCAGTTGTTTGAACAATCGGGGAAGTGATTAACTGACTGGAATTTGTACCTGTATTTATCCAGGATGATCCATTAGAATATTGCCACTGATAATTCAATGCACCCGCACCACCCGATGAAACAGATGTCAATGTTACAGTTCCTCCTGAGCAAATCGTGGTAGCACCGGATATTGAAATCTGAGGGTCTTGCGCAACAACCACTGTTGCTGAATTGCTGGTTGATGCATCACACCCTGCTCCGGATGAAGAATATATACAACGGTAAATTGTACTTTGTTCGAGTGCATTAGCAGTTAATACAGGACTATTTGTTCCGGTATTCACCCAATTGGGTGAACTGAAATATTGCCATTGATATGTAACAGTACCCGTACCTCCTGTAGCGTTTGCAGTGAGTGATGCTGAACCACCATTACAAATAGTTTGAGTTGGGGTAATGCTGATTGCCGGATCGTCGGTAACCGTAACCAATATTGCATTTGAATACCCTGTATCGCAACCAGAACCTGCTGCCAATTTAGCACAACGATAATATGCACCCACACTCAGCAAACCGGTAATATAAGAACTTGTATTGGCTCCGGGAATATCCGACCATGTTGCACCATCAGACGATGACTGCCATTTAAAACTTATCGGAGGCGCACCACCCCCATGACTATTAACAATAAAACCTGTGCTACCACCCGTACAAACCGATGTAGTGCCAATGCATTGAATTGTCAGACTTGGGTCAGAATCAACAGTTATATATAACTGAGAGGAAGTTGCAATATTACAGCCTGAACCGGTTCTCAAATACGTGCAACGATAATAGCTTCCCGTGGTTAACACTGGTGAATTCCAAACGGGTTGATTTGCACCGGGTATAGCCGACCATGTACCTGCATTGGGGGAGCTATACCATTGATATGATTCTGCCCCGACCCCACCCGCAACAGAGGAATTAAGTTGTATTGATCCACCAGTGCAGATCCAGTTTGATGAAGTAGATATGGTTATAGACGGATCATCAACCACAGTAACCGTTTCAATATTACTCGTTTTTGACTCACAACCGTTACCGGTAGCTGAATAAATGCATCTAAAATTTGTAGTCGACATTAGAGTTGAAGTGTTGTAAGTCGGTCCATTAGTTGGGGAGTTAATCCAATCCGGACCATTGGAATACTGCCACTGGTAGGAAAGTGTACCCGTTCCACCCGACACATTTGCCGTAAGAGTTGCAGTACCTAGTGTGCAGACCGTGGTGCCGCCGCTGATACTGATATCCGGATCGGGTACTATAGTTATTGAAACTGAGTTACTATAAGCGGTCTGACATCCGCTACCCGACGCAATATACAAACAACGGTAGATGGTACTGACTGTTGGAGAAACAATGTACTCATCACTGCTAGGGCCGGCATTAATCCATACAGATCCACTATTATACTGCCATTGAAATGATATAGTCCCGGCTCCTCCCGAAGCAGTTGCCGTAAGTGTTTTACTACCGCCTGTACATATCGTGGCATCGCTAATAATACTAATCTGAGGGTCGTTATTCACTGTGATATAAATTACATTTGAATAACCAGCTTCGCAACCTGAGCCACCGGCATATTTAACGCAACGATAATACATATTTTGAACCATAGAACTCACTCCTAATGTGGAGGAAGTAGCTCCGCTAATATCACCCCATAGAGTACCATTTGAGGATTGTTGCCACTGAAAGCTAATTGGCGGTGCTCCACCCCCGTGCATATTAACCAGAAAACTTGTACTGCCTCCAGTACAAACCTCAGTGCTTCCTGTACATTGTATGTTTAAATACGGATCTGAATTTACAGTAATATACAGTTGATTTGATGTTGCAGTATTGCAGCCGGCTCCGGCAGTTGAATAAGTACAACGATAATAACTTCCCGAGGTTAGCACAGGTGAGTTCCATATAGCTTGCGTAGCACCGGAGATTGGAGTCCATACACTTGCATTGGGCGAGCTATACCATTGGTAAGTCTCAGAACCGGTTCCACCACTAACCGAAGATGAAAGTTGCACCGTTCCGCCGGCGCATATTGAGTTGCTCGAAGTAGCAACGCTGATAGAGGGGTCGGCAATAACTGTTACTGTTACAACGTTACTCGCTTTCGCATCACAGCCATTTCCCGATGCAGAATACAAGCATCTGAAATTTGTATTTGTGGTAAGCACCGAAGTTGTATAATTGGCGCTATTTGTTCCTGTATTAACCCATGTTGTTCCATTATAATACTGCCATTGATAAGCCAATGTTCCTGTCCCCCCCGAAGCAGAGGCTGTGAGTAAAGCTGTTCCGCCACTACAAATGGTTGTTGCTCCGCTGATTGTTATGTCAGGGTCTGAGTTCACCAAGATATGTATTGCACTGGAATAACCGGTTTCGCAACCAAACCCACCTGCTATTTTGGCACATCTGAAATAAGTACTGGTATTCAGCGAACCTGTTAAATAAGAGGATGTACCAGCACCCGGAATGTCGCTCCAATTGTCACCGTCGGCAGATTGCTGCCATTGGAAGCTAATTAGCGGGGCTCCTCCCCCATGAGTATTAACAAAAAAACTGGTACTACCCCCAATACAAATAGCAGTACTTCCAGTGCATTGAATAGTTAATGTGGGATCAGCACTTACAGTAATATACAGCTGATTTGATGTAGCAGTATTACATCCGGCTCCTGCAGTTGAATAAGAACAACGATAATAGCTCCCTGTGGTTAGCACAGTTGAGTTCCATATAGCTTCAGTAGCTCCGGAGATGGGGGTCCATACACTTGCATTTGGAGAACTGTACCATTGATATGACCCTGAGCCCACACCACCACTTACAGTTGATGACAGCTGTACTGTTCCTCCTGTGCAAATCCAGTTACTCGATGTGAAAGCACTGATAGTTGGGTCGGCAACTACAAAGACTGTTTCAGTATTGCTAATTGTCTGATCGCAGCCGGGGGCTGTGGCAGAAAATATGCAACGATAATCAGTGTTATTTGTCAAGGCTGAAGTTGTATAGCTTAGCAAGCCGCTTCCGGTATTCACCCATCCTGAGCCTGTATTATACTGCCACTGAAATGTAAAAGTACCGGTACCTCCAGATACAGAAGCCGTTAAAGTGGTTGAGCCCCCTGTGCAAACCGTAGTACCACCACTGACGGATATGGCAGGGTCGTTATATACTGCGGTATTAACCGTGTTACTTGTAGATTCATCACAACCCGGACCCGTACTCGATACCAGGCACCTGATAGATGTAAAAATATTCATATCTGAATAATCAAGCTGATTAGAATCAGTACCTGTATTATTCCAGCCGATACCTATGTTATATTGCCATTGATAATGCAGGGTTCCTACGCCACCACCGGCAACCGCAGTATAGTGTGGAACACCGCCGTAACATATTTCTGTGTTTCCTGATATAGATACACTGGGATCAGGATTTACCGTAATCAATATTGCATTGGAAAACCCTGTTTCGCAACCCGATGCGCCAGAAATTTTTGCACAACGAAAATATGATGATGCATATAAATAACCTGCATTATAACTACTGCCGGTAGCTCCCCCTATATCGGTCCAAGTATTCCCATCTGTTGAACGCTGCCATTGAAAGCTTATCGGTGCAACACCTCCATTATGTGTTTGAACATAAAATGCTGCTATTGACCCGGCGCATATTATGAGATCATTAATACTCGTAATTGTTAAAGATGGATCTGCATTTACACTTATATAAATTTGATTCGATGTTGATAAATCACAGCCAGAGGCATCTGTATCGTAGGTACAACGGTAATATATTCCCGACGACAACGCGGGTGAATTGTATGTTGATTCTGTGGCCCCCGATATGGCTGTCCAATCGCTGCCATTGGCTGAACTGTACCACTGGAAACTTGGGGTACCATACCCTCCCAATGCTGTTGAGGTAAGCTGAACTGTACCTCCGGTGCAAATCGACGTTGATGAAGCAGAAATACTGATACCGGGATCAGGAAACAAGTTTACCAGAACAGTATTACTTGTTGATGTACCGCAGTCGGCACCTGAAGCTGAGTACTGACAACGGTAGTTTGTCGATGCAGTCAATTGCGGAGTAACAAAAACAGAATTGTTTGTTCCCGTATTTATCCAATTGGGTGCACTATAGTATTGCCATTGATAGGTTACAGTACCTGTGCCGCCTGTTGCGTTGGCAGTAAGTGTAGCAGTACCACCTGTGCATATATTTGCACCAGATGGTATTGTAACCGATGGGTCTGGTACCACAGTAATTGTTACTACATTGCTTATTTTCGTATTACATCCGTTACCGGTTGCAATAAACACACATCTTATATCAGTTGTAATGGTAAGAGGCGATGTAGTAAAGTTTAAACCACTAGTGCCTGCATTTATCCAACCAGAGCCATTGTTGTATTGCCATTGGTAGGTCAATGTTCCGGTCCCCCCTGAAGTTGACGCTGTGAGAGAAGCCGTTCCGCCACTGCAAATGGTAGTTGCTCCGCTTATAGTAATATCAGGATCGGATACAACCGATACTGTAACAGGGGTGCGCACCAGGCTGGCACCACAGGTATAATCCTCGGCATAATACGTTGTGTTACTTGTGAGCTCTGGTGTAAGATAACTATTCCCCGTACCAAGCAATGTTCCGTCTGTGGCAGCATTATACCATTTAATTGTACCTGAGCCAGTAGCACTTAAAGTTGCTGTTCCTCCTGAACAAATGGTTTGGTTTTCTGTAGATGTTGAATTAACAGGCGGATCGGGCGGGTAGCAATACTCGGCCAATTGGGTAAGATAGGGCATAATACTGTTTGGTGTTGCAAAATGGACTTTTATTGAATAAGCATTCGTTGCTGGATCCCATGTAAAAAGTACACCATTGCCAATGTCACCGCCACCATATGTAAGACCGTAAAACAGCCCGTTGTACATATACATAGTGCCTCCCGGATTACGTCCATTGGTGTTATTGAAATCAAATTTTCGTGTATACACATTGGTGGTGGGATTCCATTCAAAAATAACCCCATAATCGCTGCTGCCTCCGGTACGTGTAAGTCCATAAAACTTACCGTTATACAGGGCAAGATTTCCCATCGGTGTTTCACCTTCGGCTTCGCTTAAGTCAACTTTTTTTGTATAGGCATTGGTATTGGGGTCAAACTCAAAGATAACCCCGGCATTTGTCGTTCCCCCTGTAATACACATACCATACATCTTATTATTGTATAGTGTTAAGTCACCTCTGGGCATTTCGCCGGTTGCGTTCGCTAAATCGCGTCTTTTTGTAAGAACTCCGGTGGAAGGATTGTAATCGATGATAGTTCCTGATGAATTTGCTCCACCCGTGCTGGTTAAGCCATATAGTTTACCGCTGTACACTATTAATGCTCCAAAAGGGTTGCCTCCAGTGGAGGTTGAAAAGTCGATTTTTTTGGTAAAAGTGTTAGTTGCCGGATTCCATTCAAAAAGAGTCCCCAGATTATTGGCTCCTCCCTTATTAGTCATACCATAAAATAAACTTCCGTATTTCACTAATTTACCATATGGATTATAACCAGTATTTGCGTTGAAATGCTGTTTAATTGTGTACACCTGAGAAATTGGATCCCACTCAAACAAAACACCCTTGTTTTCGTTGCCGCCTTCATATGTCATGCCATACATAACATTTCCATCAACAACAACTGACCCATATGCTCTCCTTCCGTCAGCAACGTTGAAGTCGATTTTCTTTACAAAAATCGATAAAGAAGGCAAATATGCATATATAACCCCTGCATCATTTGCCCCACCAACGCGAGTTGTACCGTACAATGTTCCATTATACTCCATCAAGCCTGAATATGGGTTCATTCCGTTTGCAACATCGAAATGGTGTAATGCGGTGTAGGTGTTTGTTGTTGGGTTCCATGAAAAAATAGTTCCTGCCGAGTTCGCTCCTGCATAGGTTGCAGTGCCATAAAAAACATCGTTTACAAGCAAAAGTGGCGCCATTGGTCCATATCCTGTAGCCGCAGTAAAATGATGTTTCACTGTATAGATATTTGTAACCGGGTCCCATTCAAATATAACACCATAACCGTTTGCTCCACCAAGGCGGGTTGTACCGTAAAATTTGTTATTTCGCATTACCATGGTGCTCGTAGAATATCCCCCTGTTGCAGCAGCCATGTTCATTTTTAAGGTAAAAGCACCGGTGGAGGGATTGAATGAAAAAATAGTGCCATAGTTATTGCTACCACCTGAATAGGCCACTCCATACAATAATCCATTATAATATACCAGATCCCCGTCAGGTTTGGTGCCACTTGTTGTGCTAAGGTCGTATCGCTTGGTATATACATTGGTCGCAGGATCCCAATCAAAAATAACACCGAGGTTATTTGCACCACCCATCGAAGTCATTCCATAGAATTTACCATTAACCATTACAAGAGATCCTTTTGGTTCAGCCCCGGTGGCTTCAATAAAATCGAACTTTTTAGTATAAATGTTGTTCACATAGTCATATTCAAAAATCACTCCGTCGCCATTGTTTCCTCCCCACCGTGTTGTACCATACAATTTCCCATTGTACAACGTAAGTGTACCCCATGGGGTATTGCCCGGGTTGTTTGTATATAACCACCTATACTTCTTGATATACTCGTTCGTAAGTGGATCCCATTCAAAAATAACACCCCCTGCATTAATCCCATCACCACCGCTGGTCATTCCATACAATTTGCCATTGCCAACATCGGTGAGCTTGGTATACATCGGTGCTGCACCCGGATAAGGAGAACTAAATGAAAAATCGACCATCTGTGTTTCGTCGGATGGAGTATAATGAAAAATAGTACCATATTGGTCAGACCCTCCTGAGTACGACAAGCCATAAAGCTGTGTCTGTGAGAAAGCTGTATTATTCTGCATTATGCAGATAATAAATAATAGAAAGTAAAAGTATTTTGCCATATAACCAGTTATTAATATCAGATACTCAATTGAAAGAATAAACTACATTAAACAAATATAGCAAATACTTAATTT
The DNA here is from genome assembly GCA_017994175.1 of Bacteroidales bacterium. Lineage (GTDB taxonomy): Bacteria > Bacteroidota > Bacteroidia > Bacteroidales > ML635J-15 > JAGOEF01. Next base: position 21,318 of record JAGOLH010000016.1, read on the forward strand.
AAAATTTCTGTGGAAACCATTATTATATACTTGGTTGCTATTTTGTTTCTAAACTTTAATGTATTACTCAACTGTCGTATTCACAATTGCAACTTTACAGCAATGCTTCAAAAAAAACAACAGGGGTTTCTTATCGAATATAAAAAAAACTGTTAGCTTTGAGGTTAGCATATTAACATGACTTCTTTCATTCATATATTTCAGTTGGGTAGTTTTTTATAAGGTTATGAATTCAATGATTGGAACAAAAAAGCTCATAAAGAGACTATGTTTTCTTGCGGTTCTTATTTACATATCTATTGCTGCGAAAACTCAGGATATTATTATTATTCAGAACCAGTGGACCAAGTGGGAAACAGATACTTTACAAAATTATGAAGGTAAAATGAAAGTTACAAAAAAAAGAATAAAATACACTTCTACGAATTGTTTGATAACTGAAGAAATATTATTTTTCTATGATGAGTGTAATATTTTAATCAGAAAGATAAAAATCAGATCAGACTGTAAGCGTAATATTGGTGAAGGGCGAATTATCCGAGAAAGAAATTATAAAAGTAGTTGTGATAAAAATAAAAACAATTAATGAACTGCTTTTCGCGACAACATGGGGATTGAGTTACATTTTAATGTCCTCGAGTTTATTTAATAATTTACACAGGATTAAAAAAGTGGCATTTGACAATTATATTCAATGAAAAGAAGTTTTCGATTTCTTCCGAAAAACGGTACTAAACTTTGCGAAACTTACATCGGATCTTACACTCTAAGAATAAAGTTAAGAGGATTTTTCATAGTATTTTTTACTGTGTTATCTTCAGTACATTGTTTTGGGCAGAACGATTCAGTTTTTAAATCACTTCAACCTCTGTTTGAGAGTCAGGAGGAAATTCAGTGTGATTCAGTTAGTAGCTATACAGTAACTGGGAAGATAGAATGTAAACTGATTTTTTCGCAGCGGAAGTTTGATTCTCAAGGCAATCAATCTGTTGATATTGGCAGAATCAAGGTTGCAGTCAACGACCAATCTATTCTGTTATCAGAGGAAAAGATAACCGGCAAAAAAGTCCTTCAGCTGGGTTACGACACTTGCTATGTAAGAGAATTTACCCAAAAGGATAATATGAGAGAATATTCATACTTAATGCTTTTTAGAAATAAATCAGTTGCAAATGACTGGGAAATTGAGGTATCTCCTCAAGGAAGTCACTGCATCGATACCGATTATCACTGGGTTAAAATAAGCAAAGACAAAGATAACTTCATCTGTTTTTCGTGCCTGTACAATATTAAGATTATCGAACTTGATTTAAATGCAGATAATCAAACTGAAATTTACTTAATCAGCTACATTTTTTGCGAAGGCAAGGCAGAAATTTACCGTATAAACAACAAAAATTAATAACCGGACACATTCCGGGTATTTAAACCACGCGTGTGAGTTTCAACATATTGGTGGGGGTTTTGCTAGTCATCGGAGTGGAACCTACATGAATCACCAGATCGCCTGGCCGAACCACATCATGACTTTTCAATATTCGCAACGAATGCTCTATAGCATCGTCGATATTGGTATAGAGCGGAATGCTATAGGTTTTAATTACTCCCCACAGCAGCGGCAGCCGGCGCAGTAAACGTTTGTTCCCTGTAAACGCGTAAATATCTGCTTTCGGACGATAGCTTGAAATCTGAAAAGCCGTATGCCCAGAATAGGTAAATGCCACGATGGCTTTTGCGCCCGTCTGTTTTGCCATTACTCCGGCTGAATAACAAATTGAATCCGGCAGGAAATCAGATGCACTCTCGTTTGGTTTGTGGTCGAGATAAAAAATATCGTTGTTATGCTCCGTGTACTCAATAATGCTTTGCATGGCTTTGATTGAGTCAACCGGAAAGGCTCCTACCGATGTTTCACCACTCAACATCAATGCGTCGGCATGATCGATAACTGCATTGGCAACGTCAGTTGCTTCGGCACGGGTTGGTCTGAAATTAGTAATCATGCTCTCAAGCATTTGTGTGGCAATAATTACAGGCTTACCTGCTTTAATACATTTGCTGATAATAAGCTTCTGAATGGTGGGGACCTGACTAAAACTCACCTCTACCCCCAAATCGCCACGTGCAACCATGATACCGCAGGCTTCGGCAACAATATTATCGATATCGCTGACAGCTTCAGGCTTTTCAATTTTGGCTATGATGTCGATATCGGCATTATGTTTTTCAATAAGCTTTTTTAGATCCTTTAAATCCTCCGCTTTTCTCACAAAAGACAAGGCAATCCAATCAACCGCATTTTTAATTGCAAATTCGGCATCCAATATATCTTTCTCGGTCAGGCTAGGCATTGTTATACTTGTGTCGGGAAGATTAACTCCTTTTTTTGAGCTGATGATGCCACCGTTCACCACTCTGGTTTTAACGCAGACCATTCTGTCGGTTTCGAGAACTTCTAGCCGTATTTTGCCGTCATCAATCAGAACCATGCTTCCCGGCTCAACATCGCGGGCAAAAAACTCATAATTGATAAACAACTGCTTAGATGTTCCGATACAAGGTTTAATGGTGATTTCAACAATGTCGTTTTTCTCAACCAGCACACCATTGTTTTCGACATCTCCAATTCTAATTTTCGGACCCTGCAAGTCGGCCAGAATAGAAATATTCACATCCATTTCTTCCTCCAGCGAGCGGATAGTTTCGATTACGATTTTCTTGTCTTCGTGTTTCCCATGCGAAAAGTTAAGACGGAACACATCGAGTCCTTCGGTTATCATTTTTTTTAACGATTCACGGTCTTGCGAAGCCGGACCCAGCGTAGCAATAATTTTGGTTTTTGAATCAAGGATGCCAAACATTGTTTGATATTTTCAGGGGTTAACAAGTGTTAAAAATAATCATTATATTTTACGATAGCAATGAATCGAAGTCATTTCGTACAATAATTAAATTCAATTTGATTAATAGATTTCATATAAATAGGTTATAATGCAAAGTCCTTAAATAATAATAAAATGATGTTGAGGAATAGCACTTATAAAAAAAATTCGTATTTTGTGCTAGATACCATTATAACATGTTGATTTGAAAATATTTACTAAAAATATTCAATTTCTTCCTGTACGTTTTTCAACTGATTACCAAAACACCATATAATGAAAAAACGAAATCTTGTTTTAATATTTATTGTTTGTTTATATAGCATTACTCTTCAGGCTCAGGTTCAAATTGGCAGTAGCTTTCAGGGAGATAATGCAACCGATCGTCTTGGGTTTGCCATTTCTATGCCCAGTGCTACCACAATTGGAATAGGCGCATATAACAACGACGTTTCGGAGGGATATATCAAGATATTTACCCTGTACAATAATGAATGGGTTCAAAAAGGAGAAACTATTAGCAGTGATGTGGTAAACGATAATGTTGGAGGATCGTTTAGCATGCCCGATGAAAATACAATTGCAATTGGTTGCAGTGGCAGTTCCGCAAATGGCTACAATTCAGGCAAGGTAAATGTGTATTCATGGAATGGAAGCAGCTGGATTCAAAAAGGTGCCAGCATTCTTGGTGAAGCAGCTTACGATGGGTCTGGTATTTCGGTAAGCATGCCCGACGAGAACACCGTTGCTATCGGTGCTAATGGGAACGATGGAGATGTTGGAATTGATAGTGATGTTGGCCATGTCAGGGTATTTTCCTGGGATGGGTCTCAATGGATTCAGAAGGGAGGCGATATCGACGGAGAAAACCCCGACGACAGATCGGGCTGGCCGGTATCTATGCCCGATGCAAATACTGTTGCATCAGGAGCTTATTATAACACCGGCAGTTTTAGCCATGGAGGTCATGTGCGTGTCTTTGAATGGAGCAATACAGATTGGGTGCAGAAAGGGAATGATATCGACGGTATCGCCGACGGAGAAAATGCAGGATGGTCGATCAGTATGCCCAACGCCAATACAGTGGCACTGGGAGCAATTGGATATAACGGAAGTAGTACCGCTATTGGTCAGGTACGCATCTACGGTTGGGATGGCAGCGAATGGGTGCAAAAAGGCGAAGGAATTGATGGGGAAGCGGCTTACGACCAATCAGGTTTTTCGATAAGCATGCCTGATGAAAACGCTATTGCCATTGGATCAATATTTAATCAGGGCAACGGAGAGTATTCCGGTCATGTCAGAGTATATAAATGGGTTGGTAATTCGTGGGTTAAATATGGTTCCGACATCGACGGAGTAGCTGTATATAACTTTGAGGGTTTTGCAGTAAGCATGCCCGATTCAAAAACAGTTGCAACGGGAGCCCCCTATAACAATGACAATGGCACGGAAGCAGGTCAGGTACGTGTTTTCTCTGTCTGCGACAGTTACAGTTATTATTCTCAAGAAGCATGCGTAAGTTATCTATCACCAAGTGGGAATTACTCTTGGACATCAAGTGGATTACATAATGATACTATTCCCAATTCTTTAGGATGCGATAGCATTATTTCAATTAATCTTACCATTATTGGGGTTGATATTTCTGTCACAAATTCATCACCCGTGCTGATAGCAAATGCTGAAGAAGCTCAATTTCAATGGTTGGATTGCGATAATAACTATGCAGTTATAAATGGAGAAATCTCTAGTATTTTTACAGCCACCAGTATTGGGAATTATGCAGTTGAAGTATTGCAAAATGGCTGTATCGATACCTCTGAATGTATTACAGTAACCACAATATCAATTCCGGAGCTCACAAATGAAGATGAAGTATATATTTATCCCAACCCCGCAGGAGAAAGGATCAAAATTGTAAGCCTTGAACCGATTTTTGAAATTGAATTATTAAATGTTTCAGGAAAAGAATTATTGCATTTGGAGAGCGTCAACGAAATAGATGTACAGAGTTTTCCTCCCGGAATTTATATCCTGCAGTTTAAAACTGATAAATTAATCATCAGGAGAAGTATTGTTATTTTATAGGCAGTTTCTAAACAGGATTTAGGCTTCAAATGTTTTGATTTGACTGCCTCGCAACCCGCCTACCAGCCCAGAATGTGTGCAAAAATCAGGGGGGCAACAATAGTTGCATCCGATTCAATGACAAACTTCGGTGTTTCGGGTGAGAGTTTTCCCCATGTTATTTTTTCGTTGGGAACAGCTCCGGAATACGATCCGTAACTGGTTGTAGAATCGCTTATCTGGCAGAAATATGACCAAAACGGAATGTTTTCCCATTCCAAATCCTGAATCATCATCGGCACAACACAAATTGGAAAATCTCCGGCGATACCTCCTCCAATCTGAAAGAAACCAATACCATTCTTGGAATTGGCTCTGTACCAATCGGCAAGAAAAACCATATATTCTATACCCGTTTTCAGAATATTGACCGAAATATCGTTACGAATTGTAGCAGCGGCAAACATATTTCCCATAGTGCTGTCTTCCCACCCCGGAACTATTACAGGAATGTTTTTCTCTGCAGCTGCCAGCAACCAAGAATTCTTCGGGTCGATCTGATATTCGCTTTTCAGCACACCTGAAAGTAAAAGTTTATACATGAACTCATGTGGGAAATAGCGCTCGCCTTTAGCCTGAGCATCTTTCCATATTTTAAGCATTTTCTTTTCGATCTTGCGGAAAGCTACATCTTCGGGGATACATGTGTCGGTAACGCGGTTCATACCTTTATCGTAAAGGGCCTGTTCATCGGCAGGCGACAGGTCGCGGTAGTTAGGAACACGTATATAGTGATTGTGGGCTACCAGATTAAAAACATCTTCTTCGAGGTTAGCCCCTGTGCAAGTGATAATGCTTACTTTATCCTTTCTAATCATTTCGGCAAGCGAACGACCCAATTCGGCTGTACTCATTGCACCCCCAAGGGTTATCATCATTTTTCCGTTTTTCTGAATCAGGGCTTCATAAGCTTTTGCTGCATCAATAACCACCGCTGCATTGAAATGGCGGAAATGCTCTTCAATAAAAGTAGTAATAGGTTTACTTGTCATGGGTATGTTTTTTAAATATATAACTCAAAATTTTATAATACAATTTTGCTGCAAGAAAATCTGAGGATTTATCTATCGCATTAGGGCATAGCTCAACAATATCGAATCCAATTATCTTTGTTTTGGATATCACCTTTTCAAGCAGGTCGAGTACTTCGTAGTAAATCATTCCACCTGGTTCAGGTGTACCGGTTGATGGCAACACAGATGGGTCGAAAACATCAAGATCGATTGTAATGTAGGTATTATCGGTAAGTTTACTGCAAACCTGATCGATCCAATCCTTCTTTTTACGAATATCATTGGCAAAAAACACGTTTTCTTTTTTCAGGAACGGAACTTCCACAATATCCATACTTCGTATCCCCACCTGAATCAACTTGCTTTTCTTCGACGCTTCGTGCATTGCACAGGCGTGATTACAAGTGCTCCCATCGTATTCAGGTCGTAAATCGCTGTGTGCATCCAGTTGTAATACTGTCAGATTCTCATATAAATCATTTGCAGCACGCAAAGCGCCAATACTTACAGAATGTTCGCCACCAACCATGCTGAACAACTTACCGATTGCCATATATTTAGTGGCTTCAACGTAAATTTTTTCGATCATTTTTTCGGGAGAGGCAAAACCTCCTACCAGTGGCAACAGGTGAATCCCATTACGAAAAGGCTCCGAAGCCGATTCAATATCGTAAAGTTCCATGTTTTCTGCAGCATGAAGAAATGCCTCCGGGCCTTTGTCAGCTCCTTTGCCCCATGTAGATGTGCCGTCGTAAGCTACAGGCAGCAACACAGTTTTGCTGTTTTCGAAGGTCGCGAACTCAGATGGTATTCCTGCAAAAGTCCTGCTCATAAAACGCAATTATTTTTGCAAATATGAACAATTATTACAATTGATGAAATGATTTTAAGAATAATCGTAACCAAGAATGCGCAGCATCGACTTATAGCTTTGCTCTTTTGAAAACATCTTGGTAGTTATTTTACCATCTTCATCCTTATTTATAATAATGTGCTTCGGGCATGGTATCAGGCAGTGCTGCAAGCCTCCAAACCCCCCAATCGATTCTTGATAGGCACCAATATTGAAAAACCCGATATACAGGGTTTCTTCACCATCGTATTCTGGAAGGTATATAGCGTTAACGTGTTGTTCGGAGTTATAATAATCGTCGCTGTCGCACGTAAGTCCACCCAAAAAGACACGCTCATATGGTTTCTCCCAGTGGTTCACCGGAAGCATCAGATATCGCTTGCTGGTTGCCCAAGTATCGGGCAGAGTTGTAATAAAAGAGCTATCAATCATGTTCCACTTTTCCCTATCATTCTGCTGCTTCTGGTGCATAATTGCATATAGAGCACCTCCACTTTCCCCGACAGTAAACGTACCAAATTCGGTATATATATCCGGCTCAGGCACATCATTTTCTTCACAAGCCAACTTAATTTGATTTACTATCTCTTCAGCCATGTATTCGTATTCGTATTCGAAAGCCAGATTGTTCTTAATCGGAAATCCTCCGCCAATATTTAAAGAATCAAGCTCAGGGCATACCTTTTTCAGCTGACAATAAACCTGCATACATTTATGCAATTCATTCCAATAGTACGACGTATCCTTTATCCCTGTATTAATAAAGAAGTGCAGCATTTTTAGGCTGACCCTTGGATTATTCTGAATGTTCGACTCATAATATTCCATTATATTCTTATAACCCAGCCCAAGCCTGCTGGTATAAAATTCAAACTTAGGTTCCTCCTCCGATGCTATCCGAATGCCGACATTTAAATGCTTTTCGGTATGTTCTAGCAGTTTATCCAATTCGCCCGTATTATCCAGCACCGGTATTACCCATTCGTAGCCATCGTTTATCAATTCAGTTATCTTTTCAACATAAACAGGCATTTTATAACCATTGCAAACAATATGAAGTGTTTTATCAACCACATTCGATTCCTCCAGCGATCGGATAATATCAATATCGAAAGCAGAGCTGGTTTCGATATGAACTTTGTTCTTTAACACTTCTTCAAGCACAAACGAAAAATGATTACTCTTGGTGCAATAACACTGATAATATTTCCCGGAGTAATTTGCCTTGGCAATAGCAACATTGAACCAAACTCTCGCACGGTTAATATTTTCGGATATCTTAGGGAGGTATGTAAACTTTAAAGGGGTTCCATATTGCTTAACAATATCCATTAGAGGTATTTCGTGAAAGTACAACTCACCATCCTCCACGTAAAACTCTTCCTGAGGGAATTCAAATGATTGTTCTATTAAGTCCAAGTACCTAAGTTTCATAATTCTATATCGATTACATTAATTTAATTTTACAAATGTAATGCAATTAATTATATGTCGAATTAAGCTGAGTAAATAATTTACAATTATTTCAATTCAATAAAATAATTGTATTATATTATATTTCAATGAGTTAGAAAAACATTATTAATACACTCCCCAAAACTTGCGTAAAAACCATTCAAGACTTAGCAAGAACAGAATAATAAAGAAGAGTATTTTTAAGTCGATTAGGTTGCTGAGTTTGATTTGTTCAAACATATTGGTAACAATATTTTTATCGGACCGTATTAACCCATTTAATGTTCCGATCTGATTGGGATAGACCATTTTTCCGCCATTTTCAACAGCCAGTTTAAAGAGCATCGAGTGGTCGGCCATTGATGAAAGCTGCTCCAGATTGATTTCGACAACAATAAATTCTGCACTGGCACTGTAAGTCTTTGTGTCAAACTCCAGAGCTGCTTCATATGAATATCTTCCTGGAGGCAAAGAGCCCAAATTCAGCGTGTAATAGTTATCGTTACGACTAAACAGCTTTTTCAAGATTCTTCCTTTCTCGTCAGTAATTGTAGCGTATAACTCCGAGGTATTATTTAGCTCAAATGCTTCATCATAGAACTCAGCCTCAATTATCACCGGTTCGTTTTCGTTAAACACCCTTTTAGAGTCAACAACCAAACTTTGTTTGTCGTGGGTGGTAATCATATACTGAACCATTTTATTAACAAATTGGTTGAACAACTGGTGAGAGCCTGACTGTCGGTATGCCTCCATTCTCCAGCGCCAAATGCCTTCTCCTGTAATAAAACCATTTTTACTGCTTCCATTATCAGAAAATGCGATTAGCGGACGGTTTGTTGTGACTGCATTTATTTTTTGCGTCATTAATTTACGACCTGCACCGGTAAATGAATATTCACCAAATGGCACAACTAACGGCGGCAAAGAGCTCACAATGTCTATCCATTCCTGATCATTTGAGTATGCTGAGAACGAAGATTGAAACAAAGGCGTTGCTTCGTCGAAAGATGACTTGGCTGCAGTAATTTTCAAACCCGATTGTGTAAGATTCAGTGCATCAAGCGATGTTTTTGCCCCTAATATATATATACAGGGGATTTTATTTCGTGAAATCTGATTCAGAATGTTACCAGCTGGGTTATTAACCGAAGGTACCTGATGTAATATAATAAGCTGGTACTTATTCATTGACTCAGTAACTGTGCCAGCGTATTGCACCGATATCTGATAATCGGGGTTGCTTTTCAGAGCATAGGCAATAGCTCCGATATCGGGATGAGGACTATTACCCAGAATAAGTATGTTTTGTTTATTATCGATCACTTCCACTACAAACGACTGACGGTTGTTTTCGGTGCTGATCTCTCCTTCGATGCGGTCGATTACAACCTCGTACTGCTGTAAGCCTTTAGAAGAAGCCGGAAGTTCCAGTTCAATTTTTTCGATACAATCGTCCTCATACGCGATAATTTCTTTTTCGAAGAGTTTTTCATTTACGTTAAGAACACGTATGCGAATTTTTTCATTATTGCATTGAACAGCTTCAACAATGATCCGTACCGGAAAACTGTTTTTGTAGAAAGCAACTTTATTGTGTTGTACCTGTTTTATAAATACATCTTTTGAGCGCACAGTATCACCCAGTGCAATGGTATAAACAGTTGTGCCTATATCGGTGGAGTATACAGGGTTTTCACCCACATTGAATATGCCATCACCGGCAACAATAACTGCCCCAAGGTTTCTCCCTGAATGCGCAGCACGAATCATTGGAAAAATTTCAGACATATCAGTAGCTTTATCGGAGAAATCGATGATTGAGTCCTGGCGCATTTGTTCTCCAAAATTGTATTGATACACCTGATAATCGGTACTCAGGTCACTCATCAGGTTCCTTATGTCGTTGGCGTACTGTCGGGAATAATATAAAGAATCAGTGTTTCGCGAAACTGATGCGGAATTATCGAGTGCGAATACAATAATTGGTTTTTCAATGATTTTTTTCTTTGTTTTAAGTAATGGAGCAAACAACAAGCATAATATTAGAAAAACAGAGAGAAACCTCAGGAGTGCCAGAAGTAAGATCTTCCATTTTTGAAGCTCTGCCAGTGCCTTGTCGCGATAGTACAACGCCATGCTCATACCTACTGACAACACTAGAAATAAGGCCAACCACCACCACGAGTACTGAGCTATCATTTACAATGAGGTTTTAAAGCTTTTAGTTTGAAAAACATCCACTGGCTAAATCATGCCTCCACACACACTGATAACCTGTCCGGTTACATACGACGACAAATCGGACCCCAAAAATACAACAACGTCGGCAACATCCTCTGGTTTTCCTGCTCTTCTGAGGGCAATTTTCTCGTTCCACGTGTTTCTGTAATCCTCCGGCAATGCTGCTGTCATTTCTGTTTCGATAAATCCGGGAGCAATGGCATTGCATCTCACATTCCTGGAGCCCAACTCCTTGGCAATGGATTTGGTAAACCCAATGATTCCGGCTTTGGAAGCTGCATAATTTGCCTGCCCTGCATTACCGTTCACACCTACAACAGAGCTGATGTTTATTATGGATCCGTTCTTCTGCTTAAGCATGATTTTTTGCACTGCTTTGGTCAGGTTAAACACCGATTTAAGGTTTACGTTTATAACCATATCCCATTGCTCTTCTGTCATACGCATCAGCAGGTTATCACGGGTAATACCGGCATTGTTCACCAGTACGTCGATGCGCCCGAAGGCAGCATAAACATCATTAATAAGCTTTTCAGCATCGGTAAATGAGGCCGCATTCGACTCAAACGCTTCGGCTTTTACTCCGAGGCTTCTCAATTCTGAAAGAAGGCTACTATAGTTTTCATCAGCCCTCAAGTCGGAAAAAGCAACCTGAGCCCCCTGCTTTGCAACTGCAATAGCAATTGCTCTTCCAATGCCCCTGGCACCTCCGGTGATTAAAACCACTTTGTTTTGAAGTAATTCCATAGTCAGTAATTTCAGGTAAAAATAATAAAATCAATTTCTTTTCGGAAACAATTTCCCATGTTTGGGATAAACGCAAGTTATATTGACTTAATATCTGTTTTTTTTATTAAATTTACACTAATAAATCAAATCTATATTGTTATGAATGCAGATGCAATTCTTGAAAAGCTAGTTGACATTGGTATTAGTTATGGCCCGAAACTTATTGGAGCCATTGCAATCCTTCTTCTTGGTTTGTGGATTATCAAACTGGTTACAAAATCGCTGCGAAAAATGATGAATAAACGCAACACAAACAAAGAACTTCGTTCATTTTTTCTAAGTCTGGTTAACATCGCGCTGAAAGTACTATTGTTTGTAAGTGTACTTGGTATGGTAGGCATCGAAGTAACATCGTTCATTGCCATATTGGGTGCTGCCGGTTTGGCTATCGGTATGGCACTTCAGGGGAGTTTGCAAAACTTTGCAGGCGGGGTAATCATTATCTTGCTCAAGCCCTTTAAGGTGGGCGATGTGCTCGAAGCCCAGGGTTACCTTGGAATAGTGAAAGAAATTCAAATTTTCAGTACCATACTTACAACCTTCGACAACAAAACCATTATTATACCAAACGGAGGTCTGGCAACCAGTTCCATGACGAATTATTCAACAGAATCGCTTCGCCGTGTCGATTGGCTCTATCAAGTGGCCTACGGCGATGATATCGACAAAGTGAAGGCTCTATGCACCAAGCTGATTGAGAATGATAGCCGCATCTTGAAAGAACCGGCTGCATTTATCGCTGTAAATGGCTTAAAAGACAGCTCGGTTGAAGTTGCTGTAAGGGTTTGGGTAAAAAGCGAGGATTATTGGGCTGTGTTTCATTCTATGAATGAAAATGTGTATAATACTTTCCGAAGCGAAGGTCTTCATCTGCCCTACCCTCAAATGGATGTTCACTTACATAATTCAAAATAAATGGCTACAGATTCTTTATCACTACAATGGGTCGACGGAATGGAGTTTACATCTTTGGTAAACGGCCATTCCATTACAATTGACGCCAATTCCGAGTTTGGAGGCAAGAATAAAGGCCCCCGTCCGAAACCGCTGATGATGCTTGCCTTAGCAGGATGTACCGGAATGGACGTAATTTCAATTCTTCATAAAATGCGTGTTTTCCCCGACAGTTTCAAGGTTAACATCGAAACTGCCATCACAGATGAACACCCAAAACACTACACACGCATGAAAGTTATTTATGAATTCAGCGGCGAAAACCTTCCGGAAAACAAACTGAAAAGAGCTGTTGAACTATCGGAGCAACAATACTGCGGAGTGAGTGCAGTATATAAAAAAGCAATGAATCTTGAATTCGAAATCAGGTTGAATAACAAGGTACTTGCATGAAGCTTTTATTGATATACTGCAGAAGGTTTTCGTATGACCCGGCAGTTAAAACCCTTGCCGAAGTTGCTGATGAAACCGAAGGGAAAGAATTCATCAACGCGCAGGTAGCATTCATTCAGGTAGAAGAATCAGATGAAATTAACAGCCATAGTGTGGTGGAGAAACTGGTTAAGAATATTAAATGGGCATGCGGCAAAAACAGTACAAAAAATGTAGTACTTCATTCTTTCGCTCATTTATCGGAAAGCAAGGCCAAAACCGAAGTTTCGAAGAACATCTTCGATTTGGCACAGGCAAAACTCACCAATGCAGGATATTCGGCACAGCAAACACCTTTTGGGTTTTTCCTTGATTTACATATCGATGCCCCCGGATATTCGCTTGCAAGGATATTTAAAAGCTTTTAAAAGAAAGAATCTTATTTCTTAAAAATAAAAAACACAGCAAGTACGAGAAAAATAAACCCAATCAGGTGATTGATCCTGAATGTTTCTGTACGGAAAACCAGTAGAGTAAACAGTGTAAATACCACAAGCGTTATTACCTCCTGTATCACTTTCAGCTGAAACAACGAAAACGGGCCTCCGTTTCCCTGATATCCTATGCGATTTGCCGGTACCTGAAAAAAATACTCAAAAAGTGCAATTCCCCAACTAATGAGCACTATTGCAATAAGTCCAAGCTTGTTGAACCAAGTCATCTGCGAAAATTTCAGGTGCCCGTACCATGCCAGGGTCATGAAGATGTTGGAGCAAATCAACAATACAATCGTGAGAATTCCTTTCATCTGTATTTATAATTTTTTAATTGTTCATACGGAATCTCGCATAAAATAGTAAACGTTTTGGTGGGTGATATTTTTATCATGCTCGATCTCATAATACATCAGAATTTGCTTATTAAATAGGCATGGGTTATTACCAATTCCTCGACGCTATAATCTTTGAAATCATTAGAGACAGAGACCCTTTGCAGGTCTTCGGGCTTCCCACGCCATATTTTTTCTTCAGTTACAGGAATATTCAGGCCTTCATACATTTTTTTGTAATCAACTAAACGAAGTCGATTCTGTGGCTGAATCGCATTATCGATTATTTTCCATTGACGTATGCTGTACTTAAGGAAGTTAAAAACAGTAATGCTTTTATCGAAATGAGCAAAATGGTCAGTCATATCAATTTGATGACTCATCAAACCATCTTTTTTTAATAGTCTGGTAAATTCTTTCAGAATATCGCAAAGCACCTCCTGGTGTATATGCTCAAATGTATTGTTTGAACAAATAAAATCGAAGCTTGTATCATCGAGGCCGGTTCTCCTTGCATCGCACACAATAGGTCTCATCCCTATGAGGGCATAGAAATCGTACAACGAAAAGTCGCTACCTTCGGCAACCAGATCAACAAGCTTTTTCCACTTGCCCTGATCAATATCAGGTAAATATTTATGCAATTCACCTGATTTATGCCATTCGATAAATTTGTAAATACAGGCAAAAACAGACTTTTTGCTACTCCACGATCTGATGTCGATAGAAGTAATTTTACCAATTCCGCACAAATACATCGAAACCGGAACAACAGGATACCACCCGGTGCCGAGTTCAAGTACCGAAACGCTCTTCCATAAAGAGAAATCTGTATACTTTCGCAGGTAGTTCAGGTGGTCGGATGCAGCCTGGATTTTATATCCAAAATGCACGTCGTCTAGATCCAGTCCTCTGGTAACATTTTTCTGAAAAAAATAATTCAGTTTCTCCTTGAAAGGGAAGAATGATATAGTCTTCTGTACCAGTGCCTTAGATTTCCATTTTAACGACATACAGCCTTATGTGAGTTGCGGGATAAAAATATAAAAATTAAAATAAACCACATCATTAATACGTCAATGAATCACCCTAAAAGAATAGGTTGAATGTTATAAAAAAGGCACTCCGGGTTGGAATGCCTTTTTTCGAATTCAAAACACATTATCGCTTAATAAATTTGGCAGAGGTACGGGTATTACCATAAGTTAGAACAACCATGTAAACACCGTTATTAATATCGGTTACGTTGATTTGTTTTTGGTACTTTCCCTTAGTCACATTATTCAAATCGAAGGTTTTCACCAGTTTACCCTCAAGATTATATAGGCTGAGTCTGGCATTCGTAGTATTTTCGGTAATTTCAAAGGCCAGGTTGGCAATTTCGGTAACCGGATTCGGATAAATTAATAAATTAAGGTTTCCTTTGTCGGCAACGTTACTGCAAATTCCTACAGGGCCTTCGAATTCAGTGGATTTAAAAATACCGCGACCATGAGTGCCTGCCCAAATATAGCCATGATTTCTGATACCGTTATCGAGATGCACATCTTCCATCCAACCATTGGGGATAATTTGCTGACGAAGGTGATACACAGGCACATAATCCATTCCTTCACCATTCTCGTCTGTCCAAACCGGATTGGCTGCAGTAATATCGCTGGTTGCAAAAACTCCAAATTCCGTACCCACGATTACTTTGCGTGAGTCGCTCCATACTATCAGTGCATCGTACACCGGCATTGCAGGCAGATTTCCCTGCTTTGAAACGAAACTCCCTGGACCGGTAGCTACCGCCGGGGCTGTATTAGCGCTGGTTGAGTAATACACATAATTGGTATTATCATAATTACCTAACGATACCACAACATTGCCCGAAAATTCAGGGTCAACGCCAATTCCGGTTATGTGTCGGTCGTTGAAAACAGCAATCGGAGCAACTTCGAGCAGGTAAGTTGAGAAGTCGGCATCTCTGGCGCTGTCTTTTCTGTGAACATTAAAATCACCAACCCGGTACAAAACCGAACCATTAAAAAATCCGCCATTAATCCAATTGGTTGCAAAATACAGGTAGGCACCATCGGCGCTCCATTCAAGACATTGAACTACTTCGTAATTATTGGTTTCGTTGCGAACCTTTGCAACGGGTATCCAGTTTGCAGAAACACGGAAATTGAGCGCATCCTTTGTTATCCAAACACTGCCTTTAAAGCCTACTGCCAAACGCGATTGATAATGATCGGCCACTTCCAGGGTGTCGTCGTGTGCTAAAGGTTCATCGAGAACTTTTTTCACATAATGTTCTTTTATGTTACTTTCTACATACACAATTTCACCAGCAGCATAATCGCGGTCTGCTATT
This sequence comes from Bacteroidales bacterium, assembly GCA_017994175.1. GTDB lineage: Bacteria > Bacteroidota > Bacteroidia > Bacteroidales > ML635J-15 > JAGOEF01. The sequence goes on from JAGOLH010000016.1 coordinate 37,198, forward strand.
TTTGTAAGCATTTCAATGCTGTTCAGGTCGTTGAAAGACTCCCACAAGCTAATAGGTGTAACAAATGAGTGTCCGCTTTCTTCTGCACCAGGGTTGAGCTGATTAGAGAGTCGTGCATTATAGAAAGGAGCCATTGTTTCGCCATTATCTTCGGAACGGTACAAGCTACCATAATATATTGTGCTGAATAAAATACTTGGTTCTATCTGTGATATTTCGCTGTAACCACCATCGCCTCCCGACACCTCTACTGCTTCATTTTGAAGACCTGAAGTAATAGTACGATCCGGGTCAATAAACAGAGTTCCATTATCCTGAGTCCCTCCGATTAAGTTATTGGTTCCATCGTGGCCGATAGCATAGAACTGGGTAACTCCAAAGTTCTTGTTCAATGTCGTCCAGGTGTTACCTCTGTTTATAGAACGATGAATTCCACCATCGCTGCCCACATACACTATATCGGGGTTATTCGGATTAAAGCGTATTTCGTGCTGATCGGCATGTACATACATTGGACTGGCAATATCGAGGCTCCAGTACGATAACATTTCCCAACCAGTTGAAAGTCCCCATTTCCACATGCTGTACTGGCCACCAACCATGATTTCGTTTGCATTATCGGGAAAAACGGCTATAATATTGTCGTAATCGCCTTGTTCGCCAAGAGGATTAAATTCGGTGCTACCTCCGGGTCCGATAATTGACCAAGTCAAGCCACCATCGGTGGAACGGTAAATGTTGAGCAATGAGCGATCGGATTTGGTGGTTTGGGCATACATGATATTTTTATCGGAAGGAGCAATAGCGAGTTCAGTTCGTATTGATGTTGTAGGCAGTTCACCTTCATCAGAACCGGTAACCTTAACCCATGAATCAGATGCTCCTGCTTCATGCGAAACATAAACCTGAATACCCAGATCAACGATAATTGAATTTCCGTCGGAACTGATTTCGACATCGCCGCAAACTTCATTTATCGGGAAGCCGGCTATATTTAAAATTGGATTGGTCCAGGTAAGTCCGCCATCGGTGGTCATTTGCAAACCGCGCTTGGTAGCAGCATATACGGTGTTGGGTTCTGAAGGGTGAGCTACCATTTTATTAACAAAGACGAAAGTATTTTTACTATCAGATGTTGACCATGTTGCACTCAGACGTGTAAATGTTTCACCATCGGTTGATTTCCATATCCCGGCTCCCTGAAACCCGGTATTCTGAGAACCATAAGGGTTGGCAAAGAATTCACCGGTACCGAAGTAGATATCTCCGTTTGAAGTTTGGCAGATAGAGCTAATATTCAAATTCGGAATAAGTGCTGTTTCATTGTCTCCGGCATATTTCACCTGATTCCAGCTTGTGCCTCCAGTGGTTGATTTCCACAATCCCCCTGAAACGCCTCCTGCATAAATTATATCGGTGTTGTCTTCGTCAACCAGAATTGCCCTGCAACGGCCACCAATATTTGATGGTCCGGCGAACTGCCAGTTCAAGCCCATGGCATTACGCGAGGACTGCATTCTTCCAATCTGCCTGATTGCATTTTCAACAGCTCCCGGATTGATTTGGCCTGTTTGTACATTGGCCTGACGTTCGTAAATCCATTTGGCAGCTCCCGAAAAACTGTTGTGCTGAAGCTGCATTGTTGTGTTATCGGGTTGATACACAGCTTGTGCATTCCTTTGCTGGGAAACCGCCAGAATTATACCACCGGAAACCAATAAAACCAACAACGTGAATAAAGTTAACTTTCTCATAATAAATTATTTACGTAAAATTTTAATAACCATTGCATATCCATTTTGCAAACTCCTAATATAATTTGATTTTTTTATAAAAACAAAGAAAAATATTCACACACCAAAATATTTAATTCAACTGCTCCTTTCGTTGGCTTTTACGGACTTCTCGACTCAGAACAGCATTGTACTTAGAACCGAAACGGTAGGATAAATACACGTATAGAAACAAATTTTTATCATTTTCAGCCATAATTTCGACCTTGCGGAAATAGACATCGAATTCTACGCCTCCCTCAATCACGTTTGTCTTCATTACATTCTTACTCAGATCGAATGCAATTGCCGACTTCACAAAGATTCCAGGAACGATTTTAATTTCATCAAGACCGTATTTGAAAGGGGCTTTCGAGTATACATCGGTTGGGTTGTATTTATGTATGTCCATCCGGTGTATGTTAGTGTAGTAAACAACATAGTCACCAGCATCTTTCGAGCTGTCGACAAGCTCATAATAAACCGGCTTTTCAACACCCAAGATCCCTCCGGCTCCAAAAATTGCATGAACCGAAATACTGCCTTTATCCTGTTTTTCTATAAACATATTGTTTATTCCAAAACCCAGTTTAAGGTTTTGAAAGGAGTTCATTTTCCCATAAACAAATTTTTTACTGACTTCAAAGTATGGATTGATTACCCGTATCTCTTTGGGGTCTTTAATATAATTTACCTGAGCTTCGTAAAAGTACCTTAGCTTAAAATTAATACGTTTCGAAAAACGGTAATCAGCACCAAATCCATTGGAATTCAGTTTAAACCCAAAGGAATTCTCATTATAATTATCGGGTTCCCGTTCAGTTTCTATTTCACCTTGAGCATACAAATAATTCCCAATGACTGAAACAAAAAAAAACAGAATGATACAGAATATATATGTTGATCCTTTCATCATTCCCTTTACACAAATACCCATACCTTATAATTCGCATATAAGATACAGAAATAATATTTTAATAATCGTCAGCCGTTATTTTCAACTTGCTGGGGTTCTGACGAGCTGTACGCCGGACAATCCTGGGTTCCCTTACACGAGTAGAGACCAATGCATAACAGTGCAAGAACAGCAATAATAATTAATGTGCTTTTTTTCATCGTAAAATTTATTAGAACATCGTTTGAGGTTTATTCAAACCACTATAAACTACAAAATTAGTCGTCCACAATCTTAATTACAATTTATTCCTCGAAATTTTATTAACATAGTAACGTTTAATAAAAAAATGGACAAGGGAAAGCCCTGTCCATTTTATAACTTATTGAATTAGTTTTTATTGTACAACTACGGTTCTTGTTATTGTGATTCCGTTTGTTGTAATTCTAATAATATATAATCCCTGTTGCAGACTGCTGATGTCCATTTTCAACAATCCTGATCCTGTTACTTCCGAAAGCACTGTTTTACCGGTTGCATCAAACAAGCTAACAGCCTTTTCTCCGGTAACGGAACCGAAATCAATATTTAACATCGCACTGGCAGGATTTGGATAAACAGCCAACTGTGCAATCATCTCAGGATCTACTCCTATACCTTCAACAACTGTGATAAGTACTTCGTCGTAAGTTTCGCAGCCGTTCGCAGAAGTTACAAGCACCCAGAACAGATGTTCGCCAACTCCAAGTTGGGCTCCGTTAATTACAATATAATCAGTCGTTGCTTCGTTGCTCCACAAATATGAAGCATAACCCGGATAGTTTCCGAGGATAACCGTTTGATCTTCGCTTATAGTGTTATCTGGCCCAAGGTTAACAACCGGAACTGGCAGCACGGTAAGGTAAAGGCTATCACTGTTGCTGCATCCGAATTCATCGGTGATAGTAACAATATAGTTGCCCATGGTGTCTGCTATGATTTCTTGTGTGGTTTCCCCTGTATTCCAAAGGTAGGACATATTATCCACAGCGTTGATAGTAATTGAAAATCCGTCGCAGATAGTTGTATCGTTTGCAAGCTCAATAACCGGCAGGTCTCTGAAGTACACATTTATTTCATCGGATCCTGAGCAGCCATACTGATCGGTAACAGTTACTGAGTAATCGCCCGATTCAGTTACAGCAAGAGTATCAGCATCGGAGCTATCTGACCAAAGCCATGATATCCCCATAAGCGGGTCCAGAACAACAGTTTGTCCATGGCATGACTCAATGTCATCGCCAAGGTTAACAATAATAAAATTGTTGAAGTTCACTTGAATATCATCGCTTACCGAACATCCGTGTTCATTATAAATTGTAAGAGTGTATAAACCTGTTTCTGTAACAGTAATAGAATTTGTTTCTTCTCCCGTATTCCACAGGTATGAATCGGCTTCAACCGGTGAGGTAAGTTCTGCTTCGGCACCAATACACAGGTTAATTTCTTCGCCGAGGTCGAATTCTTCAGGATTGCTTGCCTGAATAACTTCTATTTCGTCGGTAGCGGTGCAGGAAGCCTGGGTAACCGTAAGCGAATAGGTTCCGGCTTCTGTAACCAGAATGCTGTTTTCTACAGTCTCATTACTCCATGCATAAGTACCCGGTATCGGGGATGAAATTTCGACAGAACCATCAGGGCAGATATAGATATCTTCTCCGAGATTGAGGGTTAATTCTTCGGCAAATGCAACTTCAACGCTATCAACTGCAGTACAGCCGTATTCATCGGAAACCGTAACAAAATACTCACCATTTTCGGTAACAGTAAGCGTAGGTTCAACGCTGCTGCCCCAGTCGTAACCCATAAATATACCGGGGTTCAGTATTACCTCATAACCTGTACAGTACGAGGCATTTTCCCCAAGCTCAGGCATTGGAATCGAAATGGTTACATCCATTGTGTCGGAAATAGCCTGAAGTTCTTCTGCTGTTGCAACACAAACATATTGACCTTCTTCGCTGACAGTAATACTGTTTTCGGTAAAGCCCAGCAATGTTTCTCCATTATACCATGCATAGGTAATGTTTTCGGCACCTGTAACTACCACAGTAAGCACAACCTCTGTGCCTTCGCAAACTATCATATCAGGTGATTGCGATTCAATTATAAGCTCGTCTTGTGCCTCCTGAACAGTAATTATCGCCCAATCATCGGCAAGTAAATAATCTTCAGTACCAAAGCCAGCTTCGGTATTTGTCACCGTATTCATATGAAAAATATAATAAGCTTGTGGGAGATTATGAATTGTAATGCTCCAGGTAATTGTCAAACCGGCGTGTCCGGACAAAGGTGTTCGTGCCGACTCAATCAATTCGCTCAGGTAAATCTCATATATACCGGAAGGTAATTCAAATGATCCAAGATCGGCATGTCCGCCCATATTATCATCATACACAATATCGACTGTAGCTCCTGATGGGGTAACATCTTCAAAAGTAATCAGAGCATCTGTCAGGTATTCACTCAGTATAGGGTCGATAGTTTCAGGATATACAGCAACTGCTGTTAGTACGGCATCGTTACCTTGAGTTATCACCTGCGATTCCGGTGTAATTGTAAGAGATGATGCTTCAAAAACTTCATATAGCGCATCAACAATATTGCTTGTTACAAAAACATCCAGCACATCCGAAGCAAGAATAAACGTACTGTAAGGGCCATCGGTATTGTCATCGCACAACGAGGCAATTTCAGCCTGATATTGGCCAACGCCAAGCCCTGTAATTGTTATTGTCCAAACATCGGTTATTCCGGAATGACCTGAAAGTAATGCAGGGCTTGTGCCAAGCATCTGCGACAATGTAAGTACTGAAGTACCTGCTTCCGGAGCGTAATTTACATCAATACCATATCCTGTATGTACAATGTTGATATTCAATCCAGCCATTAAAGGATCGGTAAATGAAATGTAAGCATCAACGTAATAACCCGTAGGCAGGTCAGGTGAAAAAGTTGCATACTGAATTGTAACATCAAAACTCACATCCTCACCGTGCAAAACTGTGATTGGGTTGGGTTCAACCGTAAGCGATGAATTATTCTGAGCGTCAGCAATTGCTATTTCGATGGGATTTCCGAGCTCTACAATATCATCGAGCGAACGGGGAAGTATTTTATAGGCTGAATTAGCATAATCAACAATACCTGTAATACTGTATGTTGTTCCCAGAGTGGGTGTATATGCAAATATAAAGTCATCAATATTTATTGCCCCTGACCCATCGTCAACTGTCCATTCTCCGAAACCGGCATCTTCATTAGTGCATGCTGCGTTTTCGACTTTTACCAAAACACCTTCATACAGTTCTCCTGCGGCAGCCAGTGTAGTAACAACAACTGCATCGGGAAGGGTGTTATCCACTGAATTCACGTTATATTCCGAAACTGAGGTAAGTTCCGTTTTGCCGTTGTATTCATCAACAATTGCCTTTATTGTAAGGCTGTCACCAAGAAGTGGGTCGTGTGCATTGTCGTAAACAAAAATTCCGTTCCATGCACCGGCTCCGTCCTGAATAAAATAACCCGTGGCAAAAACTCCGGTAACAATACCACTGGTAATAACCATGTCGCCATCATAAGGCGAGGCGCCTGTATTTCCCTGTATTTCAGCAATGGTATATTCCGGAATAACAGGCACCGACCATAACTCGAATGATGGGTTCTGAATAAGGTTTATTCCTGCGTTTTCAGTGAAACTTGCATTATCAATAATCAATTCTGCATCTCCATCCCAGTTTCCCGAAATATCATAAAACCTGAGTAGTACATATGCTGATGTTGCTTCAGCCGGTACAGTACCGCTGTATGTAAGCGTCTGAAAAGTAGCTTGGTCTGCAGAATAAATGGTTGAATAATCGTTTGCAGAACTCCAGATTATTGCCATTCTCACCCTGCCGGCAACATCATTGTCGTACACGTCGAGAGTATACACAAAACTTGCTCCTCCTGTAACGGAGAACGACTCAGAACGAATGTCCTCATTGGCAGTTCCCGTGAAAACAACTTTCAAAGCTTTTGCACCTTCACTAACCGTTGTGGTTTCTTCACTCACCGTGATCAGCGATGTGGCCACCGTCCAGTTATCAGGGGTGCTCTGAGCACTCAAACCCAATGAAAACACAAACAGTGCAACCGATAAAATGTACAGTTTTTTCATAATAAATCATTTTAATTTTTCGTGGATAAATATATTAAATTTTGCTTTAGCGAAAAAAAATATTGCCGGTTTTTATCAATTATAAAATGAACAATGCTGCAAGAGTAAAAATAATTTTATTAAAATCGAAAGGTTGTAATTGAAAAAATATACATTTGTTTGCTTATTTTTCAAAGAACAATTAAAACTTAAAGCTATGACAGAAGCAATTAAAGCCACATTAAGAGAAAGTAGGACGGCAAGGTGGACCGCCTTAGTGTTGTTAGCATTCGCAATGTTTTGTTCGTATATCTTTATGGATATACTTTCACCGATTAAAGACTTAATGCAATCGACACGAGGGTGGGATTCGGCTGCATTTGGAACTATGCAGGGGAGTGAAACGTTTTTAAATGTTTTTATTTTCTTCCTCATTTTTGCAGGTATTATTTTGGATAAATTAGGGGTAAGATTTACCGCTATTTTGTCTGGAGCTGTGATGTTATTTGGTGCGGTTATTAAATGGTATTCTGTAAGCACAGCATTTGTTGGGTCTGGGATAGAAACTTGGTTTACAGAAAACTTAAATTATATTCCCGGATTTGATGAATTAGGAATTTCACCATTTTATAGAGGTATGCCTGCATCTGCAAAACTTGCATCAGTCGGCTTTATGATTTTTGGCTGTGGCGTTGAAATGGCTGGGATTACAGTTTCACGTGGTATTGTGAAATGGTTTAAAGGCAAAGAAATGGCATTGGCTATGGGGTCAGAAATGGCATTGGCTCGATTAGGAGTTGCAACATGTATGATATTCTCTCCACTAATTGCAAAATGGGGAGCAGATGCTACCAGTGATACTTTTTTAATGGATGTAAACGTAGCAAATTCTGTTGCTTTCGGAGTAATTTTACTAATGATTGCTCTGATAATGTTCATTGTTTATTTCTTTATGGATAAAAAACTGGATGCACAAACCGGTGAAGCGGAAGAAAAAGACGATCCATTCAAAGTGAGCGATATCCGCAAAATATTTGCAAGTACCGGATTTTGGCTGGTTGCTTTACTTTGTGTACTATATTATTCTGCAATTTTCCCATTCCAAAAGTATGCTGTTAATATGCTACAATGTAATCTAACATTTGTTGAGCCAGAAGCCGGAACTTTCTGGGCTTCTAATACAGTTACCTTTGTTCAGTACGGGATTATGTTAATTGTTGCTGCTTTTGCATTTATTAGCAATTTCCGCAAAGGCGCCCAAAAATACATATTCCTGGGAATATCAATAATTGCCCTCATTGCTTTCTGTTATATGGGTTATATGCGTCAGTCGGCTGAAACTATTTTTGCTGTATTTCCTTTATTGGCTGTGGGTATTACTCCAATTCTTGGTAAATATGTTGATACCAAAGGGAAAGCTGCATCAATGCTTATGATAGGTTCTATTTTATTAATAGTTTGCCATTTAACATTTGCATTTGTATTACCATTAGCCAAAGGCAGTGCCATTGGTGGTGTATTGATTGCTTACGTTACTATTTTAGTTCTTGGAGCTTCTTTCTCATTGGTTCCTGCTTCTTTGTGGCCAAGCGTACCCAAATTAGTTGACCAAAAAGTAATTGGTTCGGCTTATGCGTTGATTTTCTGGATACAGAACATCGGTTTGTGGCTATTCCCATTATTAATCGGCAGAATCCTTAATTCATCAAACCCTGATATCGTTAAACAACTCGATGCTGGTACAATGACTCAACAGGAGGCAGCAGTATCGTATGACTATACGAACCCACTCATTATGCTTGCATTTTTAGGCGTTGCTGCGCTTATTATCGGATTCCTTCTAAAATACATTGACAAGAAAAAAGGATATGGACTGGAGCTCCCCAACATCAGTAAATAAAATCAACTCAATATCATAAAAAAAGGCAGCCTTCGGGCTGCCTTTTTTATTCAAAATGCCGATGCACTATTTTATTTTCTTTAGCACATCAATGAGGTGTTTCCACCACTTTTCAACGGAAGGTATGTTTACTCTTTCGTCAGGAGTGTGAACATCGCGCAGTGTCGGACCAAAGGAAACCATATCCAGATCAGGGTATTTTTCAAGGAATAAACCACATTCCAACCCTGCATGAATGGCTCTTACAACGGGGGTAACTCCGAACAGATCTTCATACGATTTCACAACAACTTTGAGCACTTCCGACTGTGGATTTGGTGCCCATCCGGGATAGCCGTCGGAATGCTTAATGTTCGCTCCAGCAAGTTCAAACACTGAATGGACCATATCGCGAACATATTTTTTCCCGCTTTCAAGCGAACTGCGCTGACTGGTTGTAACCACAATCTTTTTGTTTTTTCCCTTTGGCATTTTTACTGAAGCAAGGTTGGTGGAAGTCTCAACCAAACCCTGAATTGCAGGACTCATATTGATAACGCCGTGCGGACAAGCCATCAATGCCATAAGCAAATTTTTCAGTGTGGACTGATCGACAGCTTTCTTCTGGCTATGGGTACGCAACATCGTAACTTCAAGTTTTGATTCAACCCTTTCCAGTTCTGCCTTCACTGTGGCAACGTATGTTTTAAACGATGCTTTTAGTTTTCCGACATTCTTTGAATCGACGGCAAATTTCACCAAAGCTTCTCGCGGAATTGCATTACGTTTATTCCCTGCATCAATGTAAGAGAGATATACCGGAAATTTTTTACTGATATCGTGTAAAAAGCGGGCTGCGATTTTCACCGAATTGCCGAGACCTTTATGTATTTCATCACCGCTGTGTCCACCTTTCAATCCCGATACCTGCATTTCGAATGAAACAGCGCCTTTGGGAATGTCGGTTGAAAAATAATCAAACACAGCAACAGTATCAACACCACCGGCGCACCCAATAAACATTTCTCCTTCATCCTCTGAATCGAGGTTCAACAATATTTTCCCGGTAATAAAGCCTTTTTCCAGGGCAAAAGCACCCGTAAGTCCGGTTTCTTCGTCTACTGTGAACAAGCATTCAATTTTACCATGCTGAATTCCGGATGAAGCCAGTATGGCCAATTGAGCGGCCACACCCATACCATCGTCGGCACCTAAAGTAGTGCCTTTTGCTTTTACCCAATCTCCATCAATAACCGGTGTAATCGGGTCGTTATCAAAATCAATTTCAACTTTCGCAAGTTTTTCGCAAACCATATCCATATGGCTTTGCAACACCACAGTCGGCCTGGTTTCGAAACCTTTCGCAGCGGGTTTAGATATCAGTACGTTGCCAGCCTTGTCGCGCTTGGTTTCAAGTCCATGTTTTTTACCAAAATCAAGAAGATATTTGATAATTTTTTCTTCTTTTTTCGAAGGACGCGGCACTTTTGTTATTTCTTCAAAAAACTGCCAAACAAGCTTGGGTTCAAGATGATTCAATGCATTCATATTTTTACATAATTATTTGATCAAAAATTTTCAATCAAAAATACATATTTATCCATTATCTTTATTGTAATTTTGTAATAATTCAGAAGTCAATGCGAACACATTTTTCAACGGCATTTTTGTTTTTTGCTTTATTATTGGCTTTCTCTTCATGCGAAAAGAAAAGGCAGAATATCTTTTCAGGTATCGTTACCGAAACCATTACAGGCACTCCTGTAGAGGGTGTAAGCGTTGAAATTGAAATGAAATCGGTTGGCAATAATGGATTTGTATCAGGGTTTGAAACGATTGGCACCGCGGTAACTGATGCTGAAGGAAGATTCAGTTTTGTGTGCGACCCTGCACAAGCACTTAAATTCAGGCTAACCTACAGTAAAGACGGGTATCATATTACAACTCGTGAAATAACACCTGATGACGTTGTTGGCACTTACACCGAAAGCGTGGACCTGCCACGGGAAGCATACCTCAGTTATCATTTCATCAATCTTCCTCCGAACCCTGATTCCGATGTATTCCGATACCGTGTCACCGGTATGGCAGATGGGTGCGATGTGTGTTGCAGTAATGAATATCATAGTTTTTACGGACAAAACGACACAGTAATACTCTGCCCGGTTATTGCCTACGATAGCCTCATTGTGGAATTCTATACGTTTCTGAACGGAGTTTCGCATCAATATACGGATCAGATTATCGGGGTGCCTTCCGACACGGTTGAAAAAACCATCAGATACTAAAATGAACCTAAAACTTATAATTCAAACCGTTTTTGTCAGTTTGTTTTTCATGTCGCAGTCACAAAAAGTATTCAATCAGAATCGAACTCCCAATATAATTCCAATTAAGGCTGGCTGTAATTGTTATCTGATTTGCTCCAACGACGGAGCGGTACTTATCGATGCCGGCTCGCATCATAAATTACAAGCCTTTGATAAAGTCCTTGCTCAAAACGGTTTGACATGGGATACAATAAAATACATTATAATCACACATACTCATTACGACCATGTGGCTAACCTTGCGGAAATAAAAAAACGCAGCGGAGCTAAAGTCATCATACACAAAAACGAGTCTTCCTTCATAGAGTCCGGCATTACACCACTTCCGGAAGGAATGACCTTCACTGGAAAAATTGGCATTTGCTATACCCGTCATCTTGGCAAACACAATGTTAAAGTTTGTCCGGCAGCAGCAGAAATTTCGGTAGAAGATAATTA
>JAGOLH010000085.1 GCA_017994175.1 Bacteroidales bacterium
AGTCCTGCTTTTTTACATTCTTGTTGAAGATCGCGGGCTGTGAAATCAATACCCAAAGTAACTGCGTCATAATACCTGTGAGCAAATCTTTCCTCAATATATTTCCCAACTTTCGAAATGCGAAGCACCAATTCACATTCATAGTGGATCTCGTTGCTGAATTCAGGGATATAAAAAGGCCGGTTTCTGGTCAGTAGACAGGAGTCTGCTTTCAGGAAGAATACAGGGTTTTCCGGGGCCTCCGATTTCATTTCGGTAACATGTTCAGAATAATTCCTTCCAATGCAGATTATTTTCATGCGGTGTACTTGCTATTTTGTTTTTGACACTTCTGTTGAATCAGATGGTTTATTTTAATGATTTGAATCGCACATATACACGGGTAAAAACCTTTTTAGTGTAAAGAGGAAAGTCTCCCTGCATTACCCATGAATAATACCCCGGGTCTTTCCGGAATACTTCTTCGAGTAGTTGTCCTTTATATTTCCCAAAATTAACCATCTCGCGTCCTTTCTCATCGAAAATAAGTCTGCCTGCAAAATCGGCCAGTTCTCCATAGGATGATATTTCTGCAAGTTTCACAACATCGTTGGGTAAGTCATTGTATTTATCCAGCTGACTCTTAAGTACTTCATAAGTTGCAAGTGTATCTCCTAAAGCAGAGTGCGCTTCGCTGTGTTCCTTGTTACAATAAAATTTATAGGCTGCGCTCAGTGTTCTGGGTTCTTTTTTCATGAAAAGTACCTGTACGTCAACGAAGTTATGCTTTTTCAAATCTATTTCAATGTCAGCACGCAGGAATTCTTCAACCAGCATTGGAATATCGAATTTCAGCGAGTTGTACCCTGCCAAATCACAGCCTTCGATAAAAGTTGCTATTTCTTTGGCTGTACTTTTGAAAGTGGGGCAAGTCGCTACATCAACATCTCTGATGCCATGAATTGCTGTCGTCTCTTCAGGGATTGGTATTTCTGGGTTAAACCGATAGCTTTTTGTTTCTTCGCGCCCATTGGGTAGCACTTTTATCATCGATATTTCAATGATTCTGTCATTAATTATGTTGAGACCGGTAGTTTCAATGTCGAAAAAAATCAGTGGTTTTTTTAAATTTAATTCCATGTCGTTAAAATAAAAAGGGGCTTGTAGCCCCTGATATTACTAGTATAGTTTAATTCTAATTATTAATCATCATTGGCATTAGCAGCATGAGTATATGCTCTGACGTGTTTTCGTTGTCTTTAGGAAGTACCAATCCTGCCCGGGTCGGATCGCTTAGCTCAATCACCACTTCACTTGTGGATAGGTTCTGCAGAATATCCATCAGAAAACCGGATTTGAAACCAATATCCATTTCATCACCCTCGTACAAACAATTTATCATTTCATAACCAGAAATGGAATAGTCGATATCCTGAGCTGAAATGGTAAGCTGATTCCCTGTGATGTGTAGCTTGACAAGGTTACTTGCCTGGTTTGAGAAAATTGAAACACGCTTCAGGGTGTTATAAAACTCAACTCTGTCGACAGTGAGTTTGTTTGGGTTATTCGATGGAATTACAGCGCTGTAGTTCGGATAAGTTCCTTCAACAAGCCGGCAGACTAGCTGAAAGTCCTTAAATGTGAAGAAAGCATTTTTATTGTCGAACTCCAGAGTAACTTCACCTGATGCCTTTGGAAGGATGTTTTTCAGAATTGCAGCCGGTTTTTGCGGCAGAATGAATTTGTCATTTACTTCCGCTACAACGTCAGTACGTTTGTAACGTACAAGTTTGTGAGCATCGGTAGCAACAAAATTTACCCCATCCGGGCTCATTTCAAACAAAATACCATTCATCACAGGGCGGAGTTCATCGTTTGCTGTGGCAAACAGGGTCGAGGTAATTCCGGAGTAAAGCATTTCCGGTTTCAGGCTGATATTTGTTGACTTTTCGCTATTCATCACCGGAAGTTGGGGGAAGTCGTCGGCATTAACTCCAATCAGCGAAAACTTGCCATTATCGCTGTTAATATCAATTTTTAGGCTTTCGTCATCGACATTAAAAGTAAGTGGTTGTTCAGGAAACTCTTTCAGTACATCAAGCAAGCGCTTTGCATCTATACCCAGGCTTCCGTCGCCGCTGGCAGAATCAAGCTGCAGGTGAGCAGTAAGAGTCGATTCCAGATCGCTTGCAGTAATATGCATAATACCACTTTCGACACGGATTAAGAAGTTGTCGAGTATCTGAAGGGTGTTTTTTGAACTTACCACCTTACTTACTATTTGTAAGCGACTCAACAGGCTGGTGCTTGAAATAACAAAATTCATTTTTTTAATGCTTGTTAATTATGTTTAATTGCATAAAGATACTTTGTTTAATGAAAAACAAAAATACTGAATCAAAAATAATGTAATATTTTTTATTAACACAAAAATTCTTAGGGGTTCGCTCCTCTGAAATCACTGAGTTTTTTTGTCAGAAGGTCAAAATTGATGTATTGCAGCAGAACCAGATCTTTATCATTATTAATTACACCATAGAATCTGTCGACATCATTATTGTAGAAATTTCCCTCATCATCGTAAACGTTTTTGAAATTGGGGCGCGAAAAGGTTTTAAGTGTTTTTTTAGTTCCCGATCTATCTTCAACAGTATAAATGCACATTTCAGGACTTTTCAGAATGGAATCAAGTTTCTGATATTCAGTTGTGCCATTCAGAAAGCTTTCGAACCCTACGAATTTATAACGCGATATAAACTCTTTTATCATCATCGGGTCTGCCTCAGTAACAGGCTTTCCGGTCTCAAGCGAAATAAGGCTGTATGAGTTGTTCCCGTTATTTACTGCCATGAAAGAATTCTCCGGGTCAGCAGGGAAAACAAGACTCACTGATTTTATGTCGGAAGCACTATACTTGAACAATATACGGTCTTTCCATTCAAATAAATCTGTTATGTAGCGTGTTGAAAGAAACCCTGTAAAACCGGGGATATGCATTTCGAAAGGTGCGCTCGATCCTTCAAGTATCATGTAAGTACCTTTGTTATCGGGGGTAACACCTCCCACGTAATAGGTTTTCACCAGCGTATTGTCCTGATATATTTCAACCTTGGTCGAGTTGGTTGAAATTGATCGGAGCACGTAATCAAGCTTCGATTTCGGCACAGGGGCAGCAACTTCAACATCTTTTATTGTTTCAAGCAGAACATCTACAAAATCACGGCGAGCAATATTGTCTCCATTTACTGTCCAATGGTCATTTTTTCTCTCCAGTAATATGGTGTTATTTTGTTTGTCGGCCAGAAATATTTTATTGATGGAGGCGGTATCGTTTACTGCAAAGTCGCGTAAAACTTTCAGAGTCCCTTTAATTCTTTCAATACGATAATGAGTTTCGCCGTAGCTCTCGTAGCTCACAATATGGTATCTTGTAAAAAACACAATAATGGCAGCAACCAGCAATACAATAAGAATTATCAGTAATATCAGGTTTCTTCGTTTCATTTTTTTGTTTTATTTCTTCCATATTTGTATTTCCTGATGACAACCGTAAAAATACCGGTAAGAATGATGATTGCAATAGGTACAGCAGTATTGAACCAAACCCAGAAAACACCGTCCTGTTTAACTTTTGTGCGGTCAAGTTCCCGCATTTTGATATTACGCATTCTAAGTGCAATCATTTCTTCGTCTTCGCACAAGTAATTTATGCAATTGACCAGAAATTCGCGGTTACCCGGGCAATATTGTTCCTGATAATATTTGTCTTCACCCAGATAGTAGGGTTGCTTCTTATTTCCCAGTGTTTTTACTTCGTTCCTAATCATATCTCCGTCCGAAATCACAATCATTTTGGTTGGTTTACTGATTGGTGCGAAATTAATTTCATTGCTGTTTTGAATTTCCGGGGGAATCCGGTTATTGAAATTCGATTCAAAGCAGCCTTCCATCAAAACTGCAATAGGTATTCTTGGGTTATTAAAAGTGGCAGGGTCCGGCCTGTCTTTTATAAGGTCAAGACTTATCTGCACAGGGGCCATCTTCGATTTTGAATATTGCGATGTTCGCAGAAGTATGGTCTTTTTTACTTGAGTATTATCACCAACAGTATCGATGCTGCTTATAAATTCGGTCCTTATCCGGCTAACATTTCTTGTAAGTGGGTGATTGGTAAGGGAGTCAGGTATAATTACAGGGAAGAAGTACCAAGGAACAGGGGCAAACTGCGGTTGTCCCCCCGACGAATTCATCATTATAGGTATGCTGAGGCATTTCAAATCCTGGATTAGGTCGGGATTGATGCGGACTCCGTAGCGGAATAACTGATCATCAAGGTTAATATCACGTATAAGAGCCATGTCTTCGGGCCTCGACGCCAAACTGTCCATATCTGCCGACATCCATTCTACAAGCCACAGCACTTTACCGCCATTCATAATATACTGGTCAATAATGAATTTGTCTTTCTCTCGGAAAACACTGTCGGGTTTTGCAATCACAATAGCCCTATAACCGTTCAGGGAATTCAGAATACCATTAATACTAACTCTGTCGATTTGGTAATATTGCGATAATTCCATCATAATGTCGTAGGTTTGGTATTCATCCAATTCACCATGTCCTTCGATGAATGCAATCTTTTGCTTAGCAGGTCTTGACAATAGCCAGATGCCGTGGATGAAGCTGCGCTCAAGTTCACTCACTGTTTTATCGAATTGTTGCTGATCGCCTACACTAAGGTCATCAATAAAAAAATTTACAGGATATTCCTGTCCATTATAAACGATTATAGCTCCCGGGAAAACAACCTGCTCTGTGTACTCTGCATCTCCCATTATTTGCAGGGTTTCGGGCATAAGTCCTTTTTTAATAAGCTGAATGAAAATGTCACGTTTCTTCGTTTCGTCTGCATCCTTAAATGGGTCAATAAACTCATATTCAATATTATCGGAATAAACCCTGAAGTCATCCAACTTTTCCTGAACCGACCTTTTCAATCTTTTAAAGCCAAGCGGAAGGTTTTCACCATCAAGATATACTTTAATATAAACCACATCATCGAGGTTGTGCAGCACTTTCTTCGAAACCTCTGAGAGGGAGTACCTCTTTTCTGCAGTTAAATCAAGCCTATAAAACCAAAGATTTCCGATGAAATTTATTAAAGCAACAATAACCAGTACCAAAGTCAACTGTATTAATCCCTGGCGTTTGAGGGTTCTCCGCGTAATACCTGCTGGTTGTTTCTGTTTTCCGATCATAACAATTACCATTTTCTGCTTTCAAGCGAAAGCTTGGTGAAAAAAACAAAAAGGGTGATCACGCTGTAGAAATATAGTATATCTCGGCTGTCGATAACTCCCCGCGACATTGAAGTGTAATGGTCGTTTATACCAAGAGCGATTATAAAATCCTGAATTGAACCACTGGTGCTTAAGCTGGCAAGTTGAGAGAAACCCAAATAGAAAAAATAGCATAAAATTACGCTGATAAAGAATGAAATAATCTGATTCCGTGTCAATGAAGAAGCAAATAAACCGATAGAAGCATATACGGCAGCGAGCAAAAATAATCCAAAATAAGAGCCTGCTATGCCGCCTAAGTCTAGATTTCCCGGAGGATCGGCCAAAACCAACAATGAGATAAGGTAAATCAGGGTGGGTAGTAGGGCGATTGCGGATAGAATAAGAGCTGCAATATATTTTGCAATAACAATCTCTAATTCCGAAATTGGTTTTGTAAGCAGCCATTCCGATGTGCCCGAGCGTTTTTCTTCTGCAAAAAGGCGCATGCAAACTGCGGGTATCAGGAACAGAAATATCCAAGGGGCCAGAATAAATAAGCTGTCAAGTCCGGCATAGCCCACATCGAGAATATTGAAATCGGTGTGAAAAATCCAGATGAACATGCTGTTGATAAGTAAAAACACAACAACAACTATGTATCCGATAATAGAATTGAAAAACTCACTTATTTCTTTCCAAAGAAGAGCACCCATCTTTATCAATTTTTCTGACCACAAAATTATTTTTTTATCATGAATAATGAAACAAGTGCTGTAATTAATTCTGTTTTTGTTATTGCAACGTATTTCAATGACCGTAAAACGAATTTTCAGGGTGTTTATTATGAATTTTGTGGGAATATGAACTTCTGTGTTTAACGGCAGCAATACGATTATAATTAGTCAGGCCTTATTTTTATAATGCAAAAACATTATTTTTGCAGATGATTAAAACATAGTATTATGAAACGAGACGATTTGGTTTTTGACATTATTCGCAAAGAAAAAGAAAGACAGATGCATGGCATCGAGTTGATTGCTTCCGAAAATTTTGTTAGTGATCAGGTTCTTGAAGCAATGGGTTCAGTAATGACAAATAAATATGCCGAAGGCTATCCGGGCAAGCGGTATTATGGTGGTTGTCAGTTTGTTGACCAGACTGAACAGCTGGCCATTGAAAGAATTTGTGAACTCTACGGAGCTGAATATGCCAATGTGCAGCCACACTCTGGAGCACAGGCTAACGCTTCTGTATTTCTTGCATGCCTTAACCCCGGAGATACCTTTATGGGTCTTGACCTCGCTCATGGAGGACACCTTTCACACGGCTCTCCTGTAAATATCTCAGGTTTGCTTTTCCGTGCCGTTTCGTATGGTGTAAGCGAAGTCACTGGAAGAGTCGACTACGATATGATGGAAGAAGTTGCACTGCGCGAAAAACCAAAACTCATTATTGGTGGTGCATCTGCCTATAGTCGTGAATGGGATTATAAACGTATGCGCGAGATAGCTGATAAAATTGGTGCAATCTTAATGGTTGATATGGCGCACCCTGCAGGACTTATTGCTGCCGGTTTGCTTGAAAATCCCTGTAAATATGCTCACATTGTTACTTCAACAACACACAAAACATTACGTGGACCGCGTGGTGGTATTATTTTGATTGGTAAAGATTACGATAACCCCTGGGGAAAAACCACTCCCAAAGGTGTAATGAAAAAAATGTCTGAAATTATTAACTCAGCAGTATTCCCGGGTATGCAGGGTGGACCGCTTGAGCATGTTATTGCTTCGAAAGCGGTGGCTTTTGGCGAAGCTCTTGACCCATCGTTCAGGGTATATCAGCAGCAGGTGAAAAAGAATGCAGCGGTTATGGCTGATTCGCTGATTAAAAAAGGATATAAGGTTATCAGCGGTGGAACAGATAATCATTCTATGCTGATTGATCTCAGAACAAAATTCCCCGATGTTAACGGGAAGCAGGTAGAAAATGCCCTTGTTCAGGCCGAAATAACTGTAAATAAAAATATGGTGCCTTTCGACCATCGCTCTCCATTCCAAACCTCAGGGTTACGCCTGGGCACTCCTGCCATTACAACAAGAGGGCTTAAAGAAAACCACATGGATGTTATTGTGGAAATGATCGATACTGTGATATCGAACTTCGACAAACCAGAAGTTATTGAATCAACAAAAAAACGGGTGTACGATTTGATGCACGCTTTCCCGCTTTTTGCATGGTAATATTTACAACACGATAAACCGGAGCAATCCGGTTTATCTTTTTTTATACCCTGTGTTGAACTGCGTCTGCAATCCTACTGAAACAATAAATGGCTCGTAATTAAAGCTAACATGGTGACTGTTGGCGGGAAGTGATAAACCGGCCTGTGCAACTAATTTTATTGCAGGCACTCCAACTTTTATGGTAAGTGTAGGTTCAAAAAAATACCCGTTATCGCTGACGGCTCCCTGCCATATATGCACCATCACAGTGCGCAACGATAATGAAGACTGAAAGTAATCGGTAACAAATGAAACCGACGGCTGAATAAATACTCTTGCACTCATTACATGAGCTTCTGATCCGAATATTCCAGAGGTTTGTAGTGAATTAATTCTACCCATTCCTGCGCCTGCATAAGCATCGAGTAATCCGAATTTCCCGAGATTTACGAAATAACCCACACCGGCTTCTGCGAAAATATGTTTGTGGTAATCGTCACTGCTGTCGGCTGTTTGATTCATATAACTGCCGTTTAGCATAACACCCCAATGTTCAGCCGGTGAATAAGCTGTTTGCATGTCAAAACCCGAAGTGCCACCATGCACAGAGGCATTAAGTTGCTTGTCGGTAGTTAGCATTGGTGAATTCACAACGTTGGGGACATAGCATGGTGCACAAGATTGTTGAAAAACTGCTGCTAATATTACTACATACAAAATGATTTTAGCTTTCATGGTTGTATGATTTTTTTCAGTGCATACAATATAAGCTTAATTTCGATACATATGACGGTGTATCTTACTTTGTTTCTTTATTGTTACAATAATATAATGTCTTTATTTTTAGTGTATCTTTACTTGTTAAATACCACCCAAAAAATGAAATCATTGTATCTTATCCCTATTGCAATTTTTTCGGGCATTACGCTATTTGCTCAAACAACCGAAATAAACCCTATCGATTCGATGTATTATGCCTGCCTCGAAAACCCTGATAATTATTCAACTGCCGGCTCAATACAATGTGCAGATCGGGCATTTTATGAATGGTCACTTGAAATGGAGAAAAATTTAGTTTTGCTGAAAGAAGTACTAAACGAGACGGAGTTTGTTTTACTTACTGAATCGCAACAACATTGGTATGCTTTTCAGAATAGTGAAACTACCTTTTCCGACACTATGCATGCGAACATGGATGGTACAATGTTTCAGATTTTTGCAGCCGATATCAGGGTACAGATTGTCAGGCATCGGGCACTAGCACTTAGGGATTATTACGATACAAAATCCATAAAATAAAAAAACCGGTTTGTGCCGGTTTTTTTTATTAATTTATGGTTTCATTTTATTTTACATGCTCTTTCTCGAAATCTTTCATTGCGTTCACAAGAGCTTTAACATCGTCCATGGTACATGCATTGTAGGTTGATGCCCTGAAGCCTCCAACTGAACGGTGACCTTTAATTCCAACAATGTTCCGCGATGAGGCAAATTTAATGAAGTCATCTTCGAGGTGCTTGTATGCTTCCTGCATTACAAAACAAATGTTCATACGCGAACGGTCTTCTTTATCAACGGTACCAACAAACATTTTACTGCTGTCGATTGCATTGTAAAGGTAATTGGCTCTTTCATCAGCCATTCGGTTCATTACCTCCAATCCACCCATTTCTTTAATCCAGTACAAGGTTTCACGCAACGCGTATATATTAACACAAGGAGGAGTATTGTACATAGAACCTCCTTCGATATGTGTAGAGTATTTCAACATTGTAGGGATAGGTCTGTCAACTAATTTGTTCAAATACTCGTTCTTGATAATTACAAAAGTAACACCGGCTGGGCCAAGATTCTTTTGAGCACCGCCATAAATCATAACGTATTTCGAAACATCAACTTTACGGCTCATAATATCGGAACTCATATCAGCAATCAAAGGAACTTTTACGTCAAGGTCTTTTAATAATTCAGTGCCCTTAATAGTGTTGTTAGTTGTAATGTGCAGATATTCAACGTCATCGGGAATAGCATATCCTTTAGGAATATATTTAAACTCTCTGTCTTTCGATGAAATTTCAACTACCTCGCCCCAGATCTTTGCTTCTTTAATAGCAGCTGTAGCCCATGTTCCTGTGTTAATGTACATGGCTTTCGATTTCATGAAATTGTAGGGTATCATGCAAAACTGCATACTGGCACCGCCTCCGAGGAATAAAACACTATAGCCTTCGGGGATCTCAAGAATTTCTTTGAATAAAGCAACTGTATCCGCTAGAATTGCTTCGAAGTCTTTTCCACGGTGCGATACTTCCATTATTGATTGCCCGGAATTGCCGAGTTCAAGTACTGCTTTGGCAGTGTTTTCCAATGTTCGGTCCGATAATTTACAAGGTCCGGCATTAAAAATGTGTTTTCTCATATTCGATATGTGTTTTAATTTCTCTCAAAGGTAGAAAAATGTTGAAAAAACAATAATGATTTATAACATACTTATTGTACGGTTTCACGGTAAAAAGTCAGGACTACCTTAACCTACTATGCAATTAGGTGGGTAATAAGAATTCTGGTACCGAGGCCTGCCAGTATCACCCCCGCCACGTACTCCATCTTAAACTTAAGATGTTTCGATAAAAATACACTTGTCAAAGCTCCGCCAAAAGAAACGAAAAATGTTACGCCAAAAATAAATGCAAGGGGGAGCCATATGGGTGTATCGATTAGGCCAAGAGATACTCCAACAGCTAAGGCGTCAATGCTGGTCGCAAATCCCAGAACAATAAGCAGCAGAATATTATCAGGGTCAACAGTCTTGCGGTAATTCCCTTCTTTTGCAGCACCCCAAACCATTCTTATTCCTATAAACACAAGCAGTGCAAATGCAATCCAGTGATCGAACCGACTGATTACACTACCGAGTTGCATCCCTCCAACCCATCCCAAAAGAGGTAAAAGTGTTTGAATGATACTGAATACGATTGCAATCCGGAGTGATGATATTAGCTTATCCTCTTTGATACAATAGCCCGTTGCGATTGATACTGCAAGGCAGTCAGCATTTAAAGCCAACGCAATAAGAATCCATTCAATCATGCTTGCATGCTGGTTTTCTGAAGGGTTGAGTGCATAGCTGCATCATTGCCAACTCAATGCTTAGTATAAATACCTCTTGATCTTCTGAGTTGCGGTTTTTTCAAAAGGCTTATTCTGTGCTTCAATACGGTTCACTCTGGCATATTTGCTAACTTGCTTATTGATGTACTGATGCAGTTCTTTTTTTA
>JAGOLH010000086.1 GCA_017994175.1 Bacteroidales bacterium
ATATTTCGTATTTTTACCCCATGAAAAACCGCAAACCTGAACTGCTGCTGCCTGCCGGAAATACCGAGGCGTTTTTTGCTGCCATCGAAGGTGGCGCCGATGCGGTTTATCTAGGGTTAAAGCAATTTAACGCGCGCGGAAGAGCAGCCAACTTCACCTCATCGGAACTTTCAGGAGTTATAAAGGTGGCCAGAGAAAGAAAAATCAAAGTATATGTTACTTTGAATACCCTTGTGAAAAACCGCGAAATAAAATCAATACTCGAACAATTAAAACTACTGAAGGCCCTGAAGCCAAATGCTATTATTATTCAGGACTGGGGTGTGTATTTCCTAATAAAAAATTACTTTACGGGTATCGAAATTCACGCCAGTACCCAAATGGGAATACACAACTCATGCGGTGCAAACCATGCTTTGCAGAAGGGTTTTTCAAGGGCTATCATTGCGCGGGAACTTACTCGTGCCGAGATTGCAACCATGGTAAAACAAACCAATATGCCTTTGGAGTTGTTTGTGCACGGCGCATTGTGCTACTCTTTTTCGGGTATGTGCTTGTTCAGCAGCTTTATTGGTGGTAACAGCGCCAACAGGGGTAACTGTATGCAGGTTTGCCGCAGGGAATTTGCTGTTGAAGGCAGCGAAGCTTTCCTTCCTTTCAACCTAAGAGATAACCAATTGATACAGTATATCAAAGACATTACCGAGCTGAAAATTGCAGCATTAAAAGTTGAAGGCCGGCTAAAACAGGCAGAATATGTCTTTAAAACAGCAAAAGCCTATCGCTTGGCTATCGATAATCCGGAGCAATACGACAAAGCATTAAAAATACTTGAGTCTGACGGCGGTCGTGATAAAACTTCATGGTTCTTTGGGAATAATGTTAGCAACTCGCTTAGTCAGAGCAATCAAACCGGAAATTTTACAGGAATTGTGTGCCGGGTTACCCGGGAAGGCTTTGAATTCGAGTCCATCGTGCATCTGAAAAAAGGTGCAAGGATAAGAATTAATACTTCTTCGTTTCAGGATCCATTTTATTTCACAGTTACATCAGTTTCCGGAAATCTGGCTGTTGTTACAGCGCCGGGTCATACCATTGCTAATGGCGACAAAGTTTATGTAACATCTTTCGATGGGATGCGTTTCAGTGAAAAACTACCTTTTTCTACTTTTGGTCAGAAGAAGGCTGAAACCAGTGGTGCAGGCCAACATATAGCTGCTTATAAAAACAGCAAGGTTTCGGGTAAAACGGAATTATACTGCCGGATTTCGGGTACTTATGATCTGAAACATATTGATTCCCTGGCTGTTTCTGGAATATTTATAAAAATTACTGATGATATCCTTAAAAACAAATCATGGGTAGAAGCCTGCAAAAACATTCGCCATAAGTTATATTTCGAATTCCCGAAATTCATAAGCGAACAGCGTATAGCCGACTACAGGAATATTGCCTGCGAACTGAAAGGAAATGGTTTTAACAATTTTGTTATAAATCAATTGTCGCAACGCTTATTGCTTCCGTCAGGATCAAGGTTTATTACCGGTGAAAACGTGTATGTGATGAACGATTTTACCGCTCTTGCCATAAAGAGCGAAGGTGCATCCTTATTCGTTTACCCATTCGAAAACGATTACCCCAACATGATAACCGGAAAAAGCAGGGATGGGATAGTGCCTCTGCATTTTTATCCTGATTTGTTTTATTCACGGATGCCGGTTCATCACAGTAAAGACAAAACACTGAAATTGCCGGGATATAAAGGAGGGTTTACAGCAAAAGTCGAGAATGGAATTACGATTATACGTCCGGAGCAACCTGTTTCACTGTTCAGGTTTAAGGAAAAGCTTATTGCTAAGGGTTTTTTCAGATTTCTGATCGATTTCTCGGCATCAGCATCAAACAAGGACTCTTTTTGTACAATTATGAATGCGTATTTTCGTGGAGAAAAAATACAGGGCTCTTCGGAGTTTAATTTTAAAATGGAATTAAAATAATCAGGAGAATTGTTTTTCAATCATTTTAACAAGCCGTTCGCTACTGGTCACAGGATAAAGTTTCCCGTTTTTTGACACAGAAATATTTCCTGTTTGTTCGCTAACAACAATTACAAGTGAATCCGACATCTCAGTCAGGCCCAGAGCTGCACGATGCCGCAACCCATAATTATCAGCCAGCCCCGGGTGATTCGATACAGGCAGAATACAACCGGCAGCAGCAATTTTATTCCCTACAACGATAAGTGCCCCATCATGCAAAGGACTGTTTTTAAAGAAGATATTCCGTATAAGCCGGTCGTTGATATCGGCATTCAGCATGGCACCTGTTTCGGTGAAGCTTTTCAGGTCGCTGTCCTTGGCAATAACAATCAGGGCTCCGGTCTTCTCTTTGCTCATTGTGAAACAGGATTCCACAATAACGTCGAGGTGCCCCCTGGATGTTGTGTTGTTTATCGTGAACAATTTGTAAAAGTTGAAACGCTTCCGGTTGAAATACCGGTTGCCCAGCATCATCAGGAATTTTCGCACTTCTTGCTGAAAAACAATAATCAGTGCAATAACTCCAACTCCAATTACCTGACCCAGCAACGAAGCAAGCAAATCCATTTTCATGGCTTTGACAAAAAGCCAAAAGATGTAAATCGAAAAAATACCAATGAATATCCTGATAGCAACAGTTCCCCTGATGAGCATATACAACTGATAGAGCAGAAAGGCTACCAGAAGAATGTCGATAACATCAAGAAAACGTATTTCTATAAAAAGAGGTATCATATCATGCAAAAGTACATATTTTTAGGTTTAAATCCATTCGGGGTTTTCTTTTGATTTTAACACTCCGATAAGCTTAATAGTTTCTTTCGCTTCTTTAACGTCGTGAACGCGAAGAATATCGGCACCTTTCATCAATGCAACTGTATGCAACGCTGTACTGCCATTCAGGGCTTCTTCGGGTGAGCAGTTCAGTGTTTTATAAATCATTGATTTGCGGCTGATTCCAACAAGTATCGGTTTTTCAAAAATATGGAAACTTTCAAGATGCTGCAATAATTCATAATTTTGCTCAATATTCTTTGAGAATCCAAAACCCGGATCAATAATAATGTCGGAAACTCCAAATTGATGTAAACGGTTTAATCGCTCCGAAAAGTAGTACAGAATATCTCCCATGAGATTGTTGTAACTGGTGAACTGTTGCATGGTATCGGGTGTTCCCCGCATGTGCATAACTATATACGGCACGTTAATACCTGCAATAATTTCAAACATTTTTTCATCGACCTGTCCACCGCTGATATCGTTAATGATATCGACTCCATACTCTCTTACAGCCATAGAAGCTACATTAGCATTTACGGTATCAACCGATACAACAATGTCGTTTCCAAAAGTTTTTCGAATTGCATATAACGAACCGGCCAGGCGGGCCCATTCCTCCTCTGCGCTCAACAAAACAGCCCCGGGTTGAGTTGAAACAGCTCCGATATCAATTATATCGGCTCCATCCCAAAGCATTCTTTCAACCTTCCGTAGGAGGTTTTCTTCATTATAAACCCGACTACCCGAAAAGAAAGAATTCGTAGAAATATTTACAATACCCATTACTAAGGGAGTGTCAATTTGTAAATATTCGCCTTTTATTTTTAATAATTTGGTACTCATAAGCGGCAATAATACTAATATTATCAGTAATGTTAAATTATAAATAAATCTTTGTTTAGTTAGTTGCTAATATTGTTTATTTTTAAGCTTTCGAAATTACAAAATTTTATGAGTTTTATAGTTATTGAAGGGCTTGATGGTTCAGGAAAATCGACGCAGGTGAAAATGTTGCGTGAATTTTTTGAGTCCTGCCAAATTGATTACCGGTATCTGCATTTCCCGATAATTGAGAGTCCGTTTTTTGGTGATCTTATTGCCCGTTTTTTACGTGGCGACCTGGGTAGTATCGAAAGTGTTGATCCCTACATTGTGGCTTTACTGTATGCCGGCGACCGGTACAATGCAAAAGCCCAAATTGAAGATTGGCAAAACAATAATTTGCTCGTGCTTACCGATCGCTATGTATATTCGAATATTGGATTTCAATGTGCCAAGGCAAATGATCCGGAAAGTGCCGCTACATTATACCGGTGGATTTTAGATCTGGAATATAAGTACTTCAATGTACCCAAACCCGATTTGAGCATTTTCCTAGATGTTCCAATGGAGTTTGTTGAACAAAAACTGGCAGAACAAAGAGAAGATGAGGCCAGAGGGTATTTGTTGGGTAAAGCCGATATTCATGAAGCCGATATCAGTTTTCAGAAAAGAGTAAGAGACATGTATTTAATGGCTGTAGAAAACGATGCCTCTTTTTTAAAAATAAACTGCATTTCAGGCGATGGGAAAATGCTTCCGCCTGAAACAATTTTCCATAGCATTGTTCAATTGATAAATTCGAAGCATCTGCTGAAGTGAAACAATGTTTTATAATGAAAAACGTTTTTTTATAAGCGTTCAATATTGTATTTTTGATTTGTGAAAATTTATTGATTATGAAGATTATTGCAAATATTTCTCGCTTGATTACCGGAATTGTCTTTGTGTTCTCCGGTTTTGTTAAGGTGGTCGACCCGTTGGGAACTGCCTATAAATTCGCTGATTATTTTGTCGCAATGCACCTTGATTTTCTCATTGATTTTGCATTGGTTTTATCGGTGGTTATGTGTACTGCCGAATTGCTCATCGGTTTGGCATTATTGTTTAATGTGCTCCCAAAGCTTGCTTCGTGGGGACTCCTGCTTTTTATGGCTGTTTTTACACCTTTGACTTTATGGCTTGCAATTGCAAATCCGGTTCACGACTGCGGATGTTTTGGTGATGCTCTAATTTTATCAAACTGGGCTACCTTCTTTAAAAATGTTGTGATATTGATATTTACAGTCTTGGTATTTTTATATCGGAAAAAATTCAGACCTTTATTTGGGAAACCCATGCAGTGGGCTTTAGTTACTGGATTTACCATTTTTGGCTTATCGGTATGCTTTTATGCGTTGATGCACCTTCCCCCGGTTGATTTCAGACCCTATAAAATCGGGGCCAATATTCAGGAAGGTATGCAGATTCCTGAAAGCGAAAAAAACAACGTCGATGTGTATGAGAGTACGTTTATCTACGAAAAGGATGGTGTTAAAAAGGAGTTTACCCTCGAAAATTTGCCCGATTCTACCTGGAAATTTATTGATGCAAAACACATATTAATAAAACAGGGATATGTACCCCCAATACACGATTTTACCATTGAACCTGTGGTTCTTAACGCAATGCCTCAGGAGGAAACTGAAACCCCTGATATTTACGATGCACTGTATTCTTTCGAAAAAGATGGCGAGCTGAACGACTATACTATCGATGAGATTCCTGATAACTCCTGGATTTTTATTGAAGTGAAATCTGCGCAATCTATCGACCCGGAAAACATTGAACTCGTTTACCAAAACCCCGATGGAGAGGATGAAACTTTCACACTGTTCAATCTACCCGGCGAAGAATACAATTTTGTAGAAGCTTACTATGTTTCATCGTCTGGCAATCAGGAATCCGGCCCGGTGGAAGAAGGCGATATTTCGGATATGGTACTTGCATACCCCGAATATACTTTCCTATTTATTTCAGTTGACCTTGACGAGGTTAACATTAAAAACCATGATGAAATCAATAAACTTGCTGCTTTTTGCGAGGCAAAAGGCTATCATTTCTTATGCCTAACAGCTTCATCTGCAGAGGGTGTTGAGAAATTCATCGGGAAATATAAACCCATTTATAATTTTTATAATACCGACCCAATTACCTTGAAAACCATTGTTCGTTCCAATCCGGGACTCGTATTACTGAAGGAAGGAACCGTTCTGAACAAGTGGTCGTATCGCGATCTTCCAACAGTCGATGAATTGCAGGGCAATCTCGAAGCATATTCAATAAGTGAGCTCTATGCAAAGAGAACCCATTTCCTGATTCATAATTTTATATTTATCGGACTATTGGTTATGACGCTGCTGATGTGGCTGCAACATAGTTATAAATCGAAACGTAGAAATTAATATTAAGAAAGATGAGAAAACGAATTGTTGCCGGTAACTGGAAAATGAACACCGATTTGGTATCGGGTAAAGATCTTGCGGTATTGATTAATGCAGGTATTGCCGAAGGAAAATTCCCTTCAGGCGTTGATGTTATTTTGGGTGTACCTTTTACGCATCTCAGCTCTATTGCTGCTGTGGTAGACTTTAAGAAAATATCGCTGGCAGCGCAAAACTGTTCTGCCTTTGAACAAGGTGCTTATACCGGAGAAATTTCAGCAGCAATGATTAAAAGCACGAAAACCCGATATGTAATAATCGGACATAGTGAACGCAGACAATATTTTCAGGAAAACAACGAAGAAATTGCTTCAAAAGTGCGCTTATGCCTTAAAAACGAATTGATCCCGATATTTTGTTGCGGTGAAACCAAAACCGACAGAGAGAAGTCAGTTCAGTTTGACGTGGTTGGAAGTCAGTTGCTCCACGGATTGTTTCATATCGACGACGAAGATATGCAACGTACGATAATTGCATACGAACCCGTTTGGGCCATTGGAACAGGCTTGACTGCCAGCCCTGCCCAGGCACAGGAAATGCATGCATTTATCAGGGAATTGCTGGTAACCCGTTACAGTAAAATCACTGCCAATATGGTACCCTTGTTATATGGGGGCAGCTGTAATGCACAGAATGCCCGACAATTATTTGCACAACCCGATATCGACGGAGGACTTATTGGAGGAGCATCGCTGAAGCACCGTGAATTTTTCGATATAATAAATTCTTTCTAGCATGAACTATATTGAACTTTCGATTGAAACGACCAGCCTGCCTGAAATTCTGCCTGAAATTCTGATAGCAAACCTGAGCCAAATTGGCTTTGAAAGTTTTGTACATGAAAGTGCAGTTTTGCTGGCATATATCCCCGAAAAAAATTACAATGGCCTCAAAACCGAAAATCTTCTGTCGCCATATTTTGTAAATTATTTTACAAAACTTATCCCGGAGAAAAACTGGAATACTGAATGGGAGCAAAACTTCAAACCGGTTGTTATATCAGATAAAATCTATATCAGGGCAACTTTTCATAAAAAAGAAAACTACCCTTACGAATTGATTATTGAACCGAAAATGTCGTTTGGAACCGGACATCATGAAACAACTTCGATGATGTGCGAACTGATGTTGCAAACCGACTTTCGTAAGAAAAATGTATTGGACATGGGATGTGGCACTGGTATTTTGGCGGTTTTAGCTTCCAAACTGGGAGCAACTCAGGTTCTTGCAATCGACAACGATGAATGGGCGTATAATAATACCCTCGAGAATATTAAACTCAATGATGTTACCAACGTCCAATGCTCGTTGGGTGATATTTCTGCCATAGAAAAGGAGTTATTTCACGTTGTTCTTGCTAATATAAATATGAATGTGCTGAAGAATGACATCGCAACATATGCTAAGCACCTGAAGTCAAAAGGCATGCTCTTATTAAGTGGATTTTACGATTCTGATATCAACGAAATACTGGCTGCAGCCAATGCATCCGGCCTCGTTTTACAAGATAAAATAGTCAAAAACAATT
Source organism: Bacteroidales bacterium (assembly GCA_017994175.1). Classification (GTDB taxonomy): domain Bacteria; phylum Bacteroidota; class Bacteroidia; order Bacteroidales; family ML635J-15; genus JAGOEF01. The sequence continues at coordinate 7,650 of JAGOLH010000086.1, forward strand.
GGGCTGCCTGTAATCTAATTGCGAAATCGAAATAGACAGCAACGCTTGTTTATTTTTTGCATTTTTAAGTGAATGGTTAAGTCCGTGGTGCGGTAAAAGACTTACTTATTGGGTACATTGATGTTGAAAGCGAAGAGGCTTGATATTTGATTGTGGTAATTAAATTGCATATACATGAAATGTAAAATCGTTTTCCTTTTACTAATTGCGATTGGGTTATTTCAAACTATGTCTGTTGCACAGACAGGCTTCGACCCCGATCACTCTAAATTTCTCCGACAGTTCGATTCGTATTTGCAGTATTCCGGCGAATTGCGGAAGGATTCAAAAAGTATATACAAAGAGTTCGAAGCTTTTTGGGAATCTGATACTCTAACAGTGAAAGAAAAAGACGATTTTATTGCGACAGCTTCAAAAATGCGGGAAAAAGGCTGTCAGGAATATCCCGAATTTGTGACCTATGCTATCAACAGAATGGAGTTTTCGAGGTTGTCAATTACAGAAGAACAATATAAGATTTATGAGAATGAAATAATCGAGTTTTTGAAACCCCGAACCATTAAACGAAACGATTTGGCTGAATTCCTGTTGGCAACATACCGACTTATTAATCAACATATCGTGTATTATAAACCAAAATCTCAGTGGCGTGTAAGCACCGATGCGTTCGAATTTGCTAAAATAGGGGGGGATTTTTGCATAAAATTCAACAATACCGACCTGATTCTTAATTATGGCAACGATAGCGTGAAAATTTCCAAAACCAACGGTGTACTATATCCATTTAAAGAGCTTTGGGTTGGTAAAAACGGCCTTGTTACTTGGGAAAGGGTGAAACTTTCTGCGGATTCGATATATGCAAATCTCAGAAACTATAAGGTTTCGCTTAAGGAAGTTAAATATGTTGCCGATTCGGTAACATTTATAAATAGCATTTACTTCAAAGAACCCTTACTCGGGCAAATAAGCGATGAGGCACTGAATTTGGATGACCCTTCCAAATCGACCTTCCCGCGATTTCGTTCATATCAGCAGAAATTCAAGATTAAAAACATTGTTAAAGGCGTTGACTATGAAGGCGGTTTCAGTATGCGCGGGGACGAATTTATCGGTAGTGGAATCGACGAAAAACTGGCTCATATCTATATTGCAAAGAACGATACTATCAGCTTTTCGGCTTATTCCAAAAGTTTCCACCTCGACCCGAAACAGATATTCAGCGAGCATACAACTATTGTATTACGTATGAGCGAGGATTCGATTTACCATCCCGATGTTACGTTTAAGTTTACTATTCAAGATGGCTTCCTCGAACTGATCCGACTTAAGGAAGGTATGTCGCAGGTAAATTTCTTCGATAGTTATCATCAGATTTCAATGGATTTCACTTGGCTGAAATGGTATATCGATAAATTCCTGATGGAAATAACTGTTATTCAAACGCCCGGATATCCTAATGAGGTACTGTTTGAATCGCTCGATTACTACCGATACGAAAGGTATAACGAAATTAAAATGCGCGATGCAAAAAACCCTCTAGAATATTTGACTGAATATTGTTATGTGTGTAATTGTCAGGAGTTTACTGCCAATCAGTTGGCTGCGTTTATAAAATTCAGCCCTACCCAGGTTAAGCAAATGTTGTTGCGTGTAGCATATATGGGATTCATTATTTATGATCCGGAAAAGGAAATTGTTAAAATGAAACCCGAAGCATGGGCTTTTATCGATGCCTATAAGAAAACAAAAGACTCCGACGTTCTGCAATTCTATTCAAAAACACCATCGCAGATAACCAACGCAGAGCTTAGTCTGCTCAATTACGATTTGAAAATAATGGGTATTCCTGCTGTGAATCTGAGCGATTCACAGAATGTTAAAATCTACCCGATCGATAAAACCCTTATCCTTAAAAAGAACAGGTCATTTAAATTTAATGGCACTATTCAGGCAGGGCAGTTTTATTTTTATGGCAGTAACTTTGGTTATAACTACAATAGGTTTATGCTCGATATGCCCCAGTGCGATAGTATGAAAATGGTGGCTGAAACCGATGAGCTGGACTCCAAAGGGAATAAACGTCCGGCAATTGTAAGGAATAAAATCGAAAATTTTTATGGGGAGTTTTTTATTGATGATCCTCTTAACAAATCTGGACGCTTCGATTACCCGCAATATCCGAGCTTTATTAATAAAACAAAATCGTATGTTTATTACGATGCAAAGGATATTTATAACGGGGTGTATAAACGGCAGAAGTTCTATTTCGAAGTCGACCCGTTCACTATCGATTCGATTAAAGGCTATAAAAGAGAGAACCTTAAGTTCAAAGGCAGACTGGTTTCTGCAGGCATATTCCCGGATATTGCTGAAACACTTGTTCTAAGAGACGACTTCTCGCTCGGTTTTAGAATGAATACGAAAGCTGCAGGGTTGCCATTGTATGACGGTAAAGCAAAATATAACAATATTATTGACCTGAGCTATGAAGGATTGCGCGGAAAAGGAAAGCTTGAATATCTGACGAGTACTTTCCAGGCCGATTATCTGGTTTTCTTTCCGGATTCACTGCAGGGACATTCCGAGACTTTTAAAATGGATTTGCAAACAACCCCGGTGCAATTCCCGGTAGTATTTGGAGCCGACAATACACTCAACTGGCAGGTTAAGCGCGACAAGTTTTTTGTTTATGAGGACTCGACCGACTTTCAGATGTACAATAATCAGGCGGTGCATAAAGGCTTTCTGAATATAACATCAAATGGACTGCTTGGGACAGGGACCCTGACAATTCAAAAAGCAAAGCTCAGTTCAAAATTGTTCGATTTTGGATATCAGACTATTGATGCCGATACTGCTAATTTCGAAATATATGCTTTTAGCGAATTTGCATCTGATTTCGATGGAAAAAATGTGAACTCTCATGTTGATTTTGCAAGCAGAAAAGGAACTTTTAAAACAAACGGAGAGCAAACCAAATGGGAGTTTAAATACAATAAGTACATCAGTATTATGGATCAAATGATCTGGCACATGGATAAAGAAGAACTCGAAATTTC
>JAGOLH010000017.1 GCA_017994175.1 Bacteroidales bacterium
CGCCTGAAAGATTGGTAAATAAGGGTTTCGACTGAGCCAACCCTGTTGACGGCGACGAAATCTGCATATATGTGTAATAGTTTTCATCTGCCCCAACCAAATGATATTCAATACTCACAGGCATTCTAACAAGTCGCTTCACATTAGGTTGGGTTGGAATGGATTCTTTCAGCAGATTATACCATGCCGAGACCGAAAATTCTCCTCTCACTTTGTTATTTGTATTCGAAAGGCTGTCAACTTTTACAGCCTGAGGCCATTCAATGCACAGTGCATTTTCGGTGGTATCGGTACCTATTACTTCGAGGTAATAGAACTTAATCACCATCTGATACACTTTTCCGTTTGTACCGGTATAGTATTCGAAGCTCGAATTATTATCGTAACTGTAAATATTAATAAAAGCCTGCTGTTCCGAAGGTGTTGCAATATAGCAATTTTCTATCAGGCTTACAGGATCATCGTTAGTAACCGTTTTTCCGATATCGTTTATTTGCACTTCAAGGAAATACTCTTTTTCAGGATTCAGGTTTACGTCGGAAGTGTACAATGTATTTCTGTCGCTGGCAAAATACCCTGTATCCATCGGGATGTTGTTTGTTTCATCGAATGTGGTAACGAGCTGCCTTCCATTGCTGTTTTTTTCGTAGAGCCTGACTTCAACATCGTTATAAAACAACGAATCGCTGAACTGAGCCATTACATAAGCAGGGGCATCACCCAGAAAAGCTTTGGTAACTTTCACATACTGAGTTGTCTGTGATTGATCAAGCACACAATATACAACAGGGATAGGGGTCCATTCGGAATTTACGTCAAATTCGCTGGTACAGGATACCAAACCCAGCAAAGAAAGACAAAGAACAACTATTAAGTACAAGCGCATTCAAATAAGTTTAATAAATAAACGTCAAAATTAATTAATATTGCATTATAAAAAATAAAAAAATGACCGACGCAAAAGAAGTACGCAAAGTAACAACTCATGTGTTGCAGGAAATGAAGCATCGGCAGGAGAAAATAGCCATGCTCACTGCCTACGATTATTCTATGGGACGCTTGCTCGATGAATCGGGTATCGATGTAATTCTGGTTGGCGACTCTGCATCGAATGTGATGGCAGGTTACGATTCCACATTGCCCATTACGCTCGACCAGATGATTTACCATGCAGCAAGTGTTGTAAGGGGAGTTCAACGGGCTTTGGTGGTTGTTGATATGCCATTTGGAACTTATCAGGGGAATTCAAAGCTTGCGCTTCAATCTGCAATCAGGATAATGAAAGAAACCGGAGCAGGTGCCATAAAAATTGAAGGCGGATCGGAAGTTGGAGAATCAATCCGACGTATTCTCAGCGCCGGAATACCGGTTATGGGTCATCTGGGGCTTACCCCGCAGAGCATTCACAAATTTGGCACTTACATTGTTAGAGCAACCAAAGAAGAGGAAGCCGATATTCTTGTTGAAGATGCTCACCTGCTTGAAGAACTCGGTTGTTTTGGTATTGTAATCGAAAAAATACCTGCACGCCTTGCCGGACAGGTCGCAAAAGAAGTTAAAATTCCAATTATCGGTATCGGTGCCGGACATGATGTTGATGGCCAGGTGTTGGTACTTCACGATATGCTTGGTATTACACAGGAGTTTTCACCACGTTTTTTGCGCAGGTATCATAATCTGAGTAAAGAAATTACTGATGCTGTGAAACAATACATTGTTGACGTGCGAGAGGGAGAGTTTCCAAACAGCAAAGAGCAATATTAACCCATTGAGCAATAGCTATCAACCGGACATTTTGTTTGAAGACAATCACCTGATTGCTGTAAATAAGCGCTGTGGGGAAATTGTACAGGGTGATAAAACCGGCGACGAATGTCTGGCCGATCGCGTAAAGGCGTATATTAAAACCCGATATGCCAAACCGGGAGATGTGTTTTTAGGGGTTGTACACCGTTTGGACAGGCCGGTTAGCGGAGCATTGCTGTTTGCCCGTACCAGTAAAGCTTTAGAAAGAATGAACTCAATGTTTCGCGAAAAAACAATTCAGAAAACCTATTGGGCAATTGTTAAGTCTATTCCGCCCGAAAACGAAGGCAGGCTGATTAATCACCTCATCCGGAACGAAAAGCTGAATAAATCGTTTGTGGTGCCCATGGGCACTTCGAACAGCAAAGAAAGCATTCTTGATTATAAGCTACTGGCATCTTCCGACAAATACCATCTTCTTGAAATTAAACTTCACACGGGGCGTCATCATCAAATACGTTGTCAGCTGGCTCACATTGGCTGTCCAATAAAAGGGGATCTAAAATATGGTTTTCCCCGATCAAATGAAAATGCGGGGATCGACCTGCATTCACGGAAAATTGAATTCATACATCCGGTTGCAAAAACCAGAATTTGTGTTATTGCTCCCCTCCCCGAAACTGAATTATGGCATTTCTTCGGTGGGTTGGCTGAATAATGCTATTTTGTTGTGAATTAAGTCAATTACTATTTTCTGTTCCGAAAAAAATGGTGCACCCAATATACCATCTATTTTTTCGTAGGCAATAAAAGAATCCTTTTCGGGATATGTCATAGGAGGACCAACCTGTTGGTTTGCAAAAAACACTTTGGAACGCGTCAGGTTCTTTTTTGAAAAGAACACATAAGCCTTTGATTGCGGACACACCCAGAAATTATAAGATTTATCGTCGATGTGCAAAGGCACGGTAACTCTGCCATGATTCACTGCGAAATCAGAGAAGCAGCACTCCTCGTAACACATCAATCCAGGGCAGGTGTCAAATACTAGTACTTTGGGGTGTTGCAAATCAACAATCAGATATTTGTTTTTAAAGAAATCGAGCCCAACCCTGCCAATAACAGAGTCCCCCGGGTTTCCCTGAAATTTTTTCAATATAAAACTACTGTTTGTAAATCCCATACCACCAATTTTGCCATTCAATCCGTGAATCTGACCACGCATTGGATCGGCCTGTCGATAGGCAGAAACAGAGTCCATTTTTATTCGCAAATCCTGATTTGAGAAACTGACATCCCTAAGAACTTCATCGTAAAGAACAGTTCCTTCGAAATCGAGGTAAAACTCCACATAAAACTGTTCGGTCAGTCCTTCAAGCGTAAAAGGCATTGTTATCCGCGAATTCGGAATGTACAAATCACCAATACTGTCGCCTGCCCATACAAGTTCAATCTCTTTCACCTTATTTTTGCCCTGTATGCCATTTTTACCCTTATGTGAGCATGAAAAACTCAGTATAGAAACGAAAACAACCAGAAATATTACTTTATTCATCATTCGAAATTGACTTGACAAGTAAAGTTACTACATTTTTTAATGTAATAAAAGAAAAGTCAGTTATATTATCGAAAATTATCGGAAACTAATTATGCATCGGGTTGTTAGGCAAATTCTCAACATAATGCAGAATCGGCTGTAGTTTTTGTAAAAGTTAAAATTTTATACCTTTGAAAACGCAAATTTTTAACAAGGGGTTATTAAACAAATACTTGTATGGGGAAACCAAATGTTAAGAAAGAAATTTCGAAAAAGGGTTCTCATCCTAAACAGGCGGTCCAAGCCAAACCCGTTTCATTTTTAGCACAAGCCATTGCTGTAGTAGTTTTATTGATTGCAACAATACTTGCATATCAGAACGGAATGCGCGGTATGCTTCTGAATTTTGATGATGTGGAGTATTTCTTCAACTATCCCGAAGTAGTAAATCTATCGTGGGAAAGTGTAAAGACCTACTTTTCGGGATATTATGTTCTGATGTATCAACCTTTGCCCATACTCAGTTTTGCGCTTAATTACCATTTTACAGGATTGAACACTTTCCCCATGCATATGGTGAATCTGTTTTTCCATTTAAGCAATATTATTTTAGTGTATTTTCTTACTAAAAACCTATCAAAAAGGTTCGATGTTTCCATCATTGTTGCAGCCCTTTTTGCCCTGCATCCGATGAATATTGAAGCAGTAACATGGATATCGGCACGCAGCAGCGGGATGTATACTTTCTTTTATCTTCTCTCTCTTATATTTTATGTAAAATATATTCGTAGCGAACTCAAATGGAAGTACATCGTTGCAGCAATTCTATTTTTCATTTTTTCGCTCTTTTCTAAAGCTCAGGCAGTAACCTTGCCTGTTGTACTGCTTGCCATTGATTATTACATGAACCGTAAGCTTATTTCGTGGCGTGTGGTTCTTGAAAAAATACCGTTTTTCATTCTGTCGGTAATATTTGGGCTTGTCGCAATAAGCGAAGAAGGCACCGTTACCAATATGACCCAGGGAATGATGATACATTACACCACTTTTGAATCGTTCTTTCTGGTGTGCTATTCATTCGTTTTTTACCTGTATAAGCTTTTTGTACCTTTCTCTCTATCAGCAATTTATGTATTTCCTCCAAAAGTGAATGGCTATCTTCCGATGATTTACTATTTATCACCGGTAATTCTTGCACTACTTACTTTTCTGTTTTTTAGATTTGCACGCAAAAAACGATATATTGTATTCGGACTGGCAATATTCCTGATCACTATTTCGCTGAACATTCAGATTATTCCCTCCCGTCTATTTATTGTGACCGACAGATATGGCTATTTCCCTTACCTGGGTTTGTTTTTTATCATTGCCTGTTTTATTTCGGAAAACCGTGACAAAAAGTTCCTAAACGCTAAGATGGCGTTTGTTCTACCAGCATTACTGATATTGTATTTATGCGCTTTTACAATCACTATTTACCGGCACAATAAGGTATGGGATAACGATATTGTTTTTATGACGCATTTAATCGAAAAGAATCCAGAAGTCCCCTACATATCAAGAGCATACGGCAATCGTGGACATGCCTACTTTGAACTAGCCGATTACAGGACGGCTATCAGCGATTTTAATAATGCTGTGCGCATTAAACCCGATGATGCCAAATCGTATTTTAATCTGGGAGCCAGTTATTTAAAACTGAAGGAATATGAACAAGCAATCTCCAGTTTCGACAGCGCAGCAAAATACGAACCCAAACAGATGATTATCTATGAGAACCGTGCCATAGCCCGCTTCAACCTCAAAGATTACGAAGGCACCATTCGCGATTGCCGGTATGCAATAAGTCTCGACTCCACAGTAACCGACCTGTTCAACCTGAGGGGTGTATCAAGGTATTATATAAAAGATTTCAAAGGTGCCGAAGAAGATTTTTCGAAATGTATTCGTCTGAATCCGCAATATGGAGAGGCATACAAAAATCGTGGATATCTCTATCAGGAAATGCAGCGGCTCAGTGAAGCCTGCAGCGACTGGAACCATGCTCTGGAGTATGGGTTTCCGGAAGTACAGGAGGCAATAAATTTGTATTGTAAATAATTACAGGTTAGTGAAATGACCATTTGAAAAGTTTTACATGTTAAAAACAATTCTATTGATTGGCAGCGGAAGTTTTATTGGAGGGGTAAGCCGGTATTTCGTAGCACGCGCTGTTCAAAATACTTGGATCACATCTTTTCCGGCAGGAACACTGATTGTAAATCTGTCGGGCTGCCTGCTGATTGGATTATTGTATGGGCTATTCGAAAAATACAATGTACTTTCAGATGATATCAGGTTTTTTGCAACGGTTGGTTTTTGCGGCAGTTTTACCACATTTTCAACTTTTGCTTTTGAGAATGTAGCTTTGCTCCGCGACGGAAATTGGATTAATGCTTCGATATATACCGGATTGAGTGTATTTTTAGGTATATTCGCAGTATATGCTGGCAGAATAATTGTTAAAACTTTATAAGCATGGAAAATACCGGAAATGCCCGATTGATGCGGATATTTTTAAGCAGCACCGACAAATTCAGAAGCACTCCTTTATATGAAGTGATAATTTTCGCTGCAAAACGCTACCAAATGTCAAGTGCCATAGTTGTGAAAGGCATTATGGGTTTTAATGCCGGTAGTAACATTAATACCATTAATTTCTGGGATATCTCCGAACGACTTCCGCTCATTGTTGAAATTATTGACACAAGCGAAAAAACCGAAAAATTCCTCGAAATTATAAAACCTTATTTCGAGAAGTTACGCAACGGTTGCATTGTTACAACTGAAGTCGTGGATATTGCATTTATTAAAATGAATCGCTGAATTCAATATTATGAAAAAAAACAATCTGATAACCGAAGAACAAAAGATCACTGCCCGATACGCCAAAGCCTTAGGTCATCCGGTGAGGGTATATATTCTCAGCCTGCTTGCGAAGCAATCGTGCTGCTACAGCGGTGACCTAACTGAGGTGCTGCCAATTGCAAAATCTACCCTATCGCAACACCTGAAAGAATTGAAAAATGCCGGTTTAATTCAAGGCGAGATCGAAGCGCCCAAAATAAGGTACTGCCTGAATCGTGAAAATTTTATGGAAGCAAAAAAATTGTTGAACTTTTTGTTTGATTAATTTTTTTTAATAATTATGTTCGTAATTTTACGAACATTAAATCATTAACTCAAAAACCTGCAAGTATGAAAATAGTAGTATTAGGAACGGGCTGTCCAAAGTGCAAAACACTTGAAAAACTGGTAATCGATACGGTTGCCGAAATGGGCGTTGCTGCCGAAATCAGCAAAGAAGAAGACATCATGAACATTATGAATTATGGTGTAATGCGTACTCCCGGTCTGGTAATCAATAATAAAGTGGTGATGAGCGGACGCCTTCCATCAACAACGGAATTGAAACAGATTATTAACGAAAACAAATAATTAATATGAATAAATTAATTTATGTAGCATTGGCATTTGTTGCCATTGCAGCTATTTCGTGCAAAGCTAATTCAAAAAAAAATGAAACGAAAAACGAGGATAACGTAAAAGTACAAGTACTCTATTTCCATGGGGAACGCCGCTGTCCTACTTGTATTGCCGTTTGTGATGTTGCCAAGAAAACCATCGAGGAAAAATATGCCGGCAATAAAGATGTTTTATTTAAAGACATCAATATCGATGAAAAGGAAAATGAAGAAATAGCTGAAAAATATGAAATTGCAGGGTCTTCACTGTTGATTGTTGCTAACGGCAAAGTTGAGAACATTACCGGTATGGCATTTCAAAATGCCAAATCGAACCCTGAATTATTAAAAGGCAAGATTATTGAACTTGTAGATGCAGGATTAAAATAAAAATCATTTCAAATGAAAAAAAACGCTTTCCTTTTAAGCTTGCTTTTGCTTCTTGCAACAGCATCATTTTCGCAAGTTGAACCCAAGTTAATTGTTTACTATTTTCATGCTACACATCGCTGCAACACATGTACCGAAATTGAAAAGCAAACTAAATTATTGCTTGATGAAAGTTTCTCCAATCAGCTCGAAACGGGAGTGATGCAGTTTCGTTCAGTCGACTACGAAGCAGAAGAGAACAAGGATCTGGTAAACAAATATTATGCTTATGGATCGACTTTGTTGTTGGTTACTCCCGAAGATGAAACCAATAATAAAGATCTTACCGACATTGCTTTTGAATTTGCAGTTAACAAGCCCAATTTATTCCTGCAAAAACTGGCCAAAGAAATTCATCTTTTATTAAAGTAATATCAAATGGAATTTTTAAACAATATTGTTAATCAGTCGGAATATGCAGTATTGGTCGCATTTATTCTTGGATTAATGACGGCTATCAGTCCCTGCCCTCTTGCAACTAACATTACTGCCATTGGGTATATCAGCAAAGACCTTGAAAACAAAAAAAGGGTATTTATCAGTGGCCTCATATACACCCTGGGACGTGCAATTTCTTACACGGCATTGGGGGTGATATTGTATTTTGGGGCTAGCCAGTTTCAGGTTCAAAAACTGTTTCAGGGATGGGGCGAAAAAATTCTCGGTCCTTTGCTGATTATTATTGGAGTATTTATGCTTGATTTCATCAAATTACCGAGCTTGAATATTGGGGGTAATATGGGTGAAAAATCGGGCAAAAGCTATTGGAGCAGCCTCTTGCTGGGGATGGTTTTCGCTTTGGCGTTTTGCCCTTACAGCGGCGTGCTGTATTTTATGGGTTTGATACCCCTTACCATTGCCAGTCCTGAAGGCTTGTTTCTGCCGGTCATTTTTGCTATTGCCACGGGTTTACCGGTGATAATTTTTGCATGGTTGATTGCCTTTGCGTTGGGTAATGTCGGGAAAGTGTACAACAAAATTAAAGTCTTCGAAAAATGGTTCCGCCGGATAATTGCCGGCTTGTTTATTGCCGTTGGGATTTATTATGTGGTGATGTTCTTTGTTTAATTAGAATGGCGGACACTGAGCGGAGTCGAAGTGCCCGCAAAAATTGAAGAAGTGGCTTCTCGACTCCGCTCGTTGACCGATAAATCAACGAACCCGCCCGTCATTGCGAGAACGAGGCACGAGGACGAAGCAATCTGCATTCGACGGGCAATGCTAAGAAACCGTCTTTGTGGCATCTCGACTCCGCTCGATGACCACAAAGAGAAGAAAGAAAATTGATTGATTTTTTACATAATGGAAACAAAAAAAGAAATAAAAATCCTGATATGGATAATGGTAGTTTTTGGTGTGGCGTTTTTTCTGCCAATCGAAAGTGTGCAGTTCAATACTGCTATTGCAGCCACCCTTGATTTGGTGAAATGGTACGCCCGCGAACATGTGGTGCTTTGCTTGTTGCCAGCCTTTTTTATTGCGGGTGTTATCTCAGTATTTGTCAGTCAGGGTTCGGTGCTGAAGTATTTTGGAGCCAATGCTAAAAAATGGCTGGCCTACACGGTAGCAGCCGTTTCGGGAACCATTCTGGCGGTATGCTCTTGCACTATTCTTCCGCTATTTTCGAGCATTCACAAACGCGGTGCCGGACTAGGCCCCGCCATTGCCTTTCTGTATTCCGGTCCTGCCATCAATATTTTGGCTATTATTTTAACAGCTCGGATTTTGGGCTTCGAAATGGGCGTTGCCCGAACTGTAGGTGCTGTCGCATTCAGTGTGATCATCGGCGTGTTTATGTCGTTGATATATCGCAAAGAAGAACGCATTAAACGTAAAGAACAAATGAATATAGTGATTCCGCCCGAAAAACGCCCCATGTGGCAAACGATGTTCCATTTCTTCACACTAGTGGTTATACTTGTATTTGCCAACTGGGGCAAGCCGGCCAGCGATGTTACTTCGGGAACATGGTTCATGATTTGGTCGTATAAATGGTATATCACTGGCTTCTTCAGTTTGCTGCTGGCATTTTCGCTGATTTACATTCTGAAAATTAACTGGAAATGGGTGCTGTTAGCAGCCATTGCAACGGTAGGCTCAGCCATTATTGCTAACACCTATATCGAAAATGCTAAGCTGGTACCTTTATTACCAATGCTTGTGGGTATTGCCGCGCTGAGCATCATAACCATTCTCGACAAAAGGGACCCCGACAACAAAGAATGGACCTATTCAACATGGGGATTTGCAAAACAGATTTTACCATTGTTGGCAGTAGGTGTTATTACAGCCGGTTTTTTACTGGGTTCAACCCACGACGGAACCAGCATTGCCGGAGTTATTCCCAACGAATGGATTAGTAAGCTTGTTGGAGGTAATTCGTTTTTCTCCAACTTATTTGCCTCGGTAGTGGGTGCATTTATGTATTTTGCCACCCTTACCGAAGTTCCCATTTTGCAGGGATTGATTGCTTCGGGGATGGGGAAAGGCCCTGCATTGGCACTGCTATTGGCCGGACCTTCGCTATCGTTACCCAACATGCTGGTAATCAGAGGTGTTATTGGAACGCAGAAAACCGTGGTTTATGTTGTGTTGGTTATTGCAATGGCCACCATATCTGGATTAATTTACGGAGCTATTTTTTAATTTTGCATTATGATTAAAATCCTCATTCTGTGCACAGGTAACTCTTGCCGCAGCCAAATGGCAGAAGGCTTCCTGAAATCATTCGGAAGCCATCTTGAAGTTTTTTCAGCCGGAACACAACCTGCAAATAAAGTAAACCCTTATGCCATTAAAGTAATGCAGGAAGAAGGCATCGACATTAGTCGGAATCATCCTAAATTGGTCGATGAATTTCTTCAACAGGAATTCGATTACGTGATTACTGTGTGCGATGCAGCCAACGAAGCCTGCCCCATGTTTATCGGCAAGGTAAAAAACCGCCTGCACTTTGGCTTCCCCGACCCTGCAGAGGCAAAAGGCAGTGTCGAAGAAATTCTAAACGAATTTCGTGCAATAAGGGATCAAATTCAACTTAAGTTTACCAACTTTATTAATTCAATAACATGAAAACAAAAATTCTTTCTGTACTTTCTAGTGTTGGAGCTTTTTTATTAAGTCTTTTTGGAGGAGCCTGCGGCCCGTTGTGTTTTCTGACCGGTTGTTGTGGAGGAACCGCTATTTTTGGTCTGTTTGGCGTTTCGAGTACCATGATGGGATATATGAAAGTGCTCACTCCTATCTTCTTGTCATTAACCATTCTTAGTCTGGGATATGCTTTTTATGTTGCATATAAACCAAAGAAAAAACAACAGCCTTGTTGTGCAGAAACAACCCATAATGAATCAAATAATTGCTGTGAAGAGGAAAAGAAACCCTCGTTTTTCAAATCGAAAGCGTTTTTATGGATTATCACAATAATTTGTGCAATCATGTGGACCTATCCATTGATCAGCAAAACAATCAATAAGTCAGAACCAAATCAAACTTGCTGCCCCACACAAAATACTAATCAAAATTCAGCTTGCTGCGGCAATTCTCAGCAATGTGATTCAAGTGCCGGTTGTTGCAAAAATGGACAGGAAGGGAATTTATCGACAAATTGTTGTGAGCGTGGTCAAAACTCAGAATGTTGCCCTAAAAGCTCAACAACCGACAGCAATACTGTTTTTTCTCCTGTAGAGATTAAAAACGCGCCTTGTTGTCCAAATTAGAATATTCAATTAAATCAAATTTAACAATAAAAAATTATGGACGAGAAAAATAAAAAACTTAAAACTGTTGTTCAGGAAAAATACGCCGAAATAGCCAAACAAAATAATGAATTGAACTCGGGTTCCTGCTGCGGCACTACCAGCTGTTGCGGCGATGGTACATATACAGTTTTTAGCGAAGACTATAGCAAAATGGATGGCTACAACCCCGATGCCGACATGAATTTGGGTTGCGGAATTCCCACCAATTTTGCCAATATAAAACATGGAGACACCGTGATTGACCTTGGTTCAGGCGCAGGAAACGACTGCTTTGTTGCCCGTGCTATGGTGGGCGATTCAGGTCAGGTAATCGGTATTGATTTCACCAAAGAAATGATTGACAAAGCCATGACAAATGCCGATAAACTAAATTTCAAGAACGTCCAGTTCCGCTTTGGTGATATCGAAAACATGCCAGTAACAGCCAATAAAGCCAATGTAGTCATCAGCAACTGCGTGATTAATCTGGTTCCCGATAAGACAAAAGCTTTTACCGAAATATACCGTGTGCTTAAACCGGGTGGTCACTTCTGCATTTCGGACGTAGTGCTGCGTGGCGATTTACCTGACTCTATCAAGGAAGCTGCCGCAATGTATGCCGGATGTGTTGCAGGGGCACTTCAAATTGACGATTATCTTGAAATTATTAATAAAACAGGTTTTGCGAACCTGAAGGTGCAGAAAGAAAAACCCATTATCATTCCCGACGAAATACTGGGCATGTACCTCGATTCCGATGGAATTAAAGACTTCAAAAGCTCAGGAACCGGAATATTCAGTATTACCGTATATGCCGAAAAGCCGAAAACATGTTGCTGTGGCTGCGATTGTTAAATACTAAAAATATAATGCCATGCCTTCTGCCCCTCGTTTAAAATTTCTGGATCGTTACCTGACCCTGTGGATTTTCCTTGCCATGGCAATCGGTGTATTGTCAGGATATTTTTTCCCTGTAATTGCTGATTTCTGGGAGTCGTTGAAATCGTCGCCCGAAAGCACTACCAATATCCCCATTGCCATTGGGTTAATTCTTATGATGTACCCTCCATTAGCCAAAGTAAAGTACGAAGAGCTTGGCGATGTGTTCAAAAACTACAAGATTCTAACACTTTCGCTGGTGCAAAACTGGATTATTGGACCTGTACTGATGTTTGCGCTTGCCATTGTGCTATTTAAGCTGTTCCCGGGCGAAAACAACGCCAATTTACCCTATATGTACGGAATTATCATGATTGGTCTGGCCCGCTGCATTGCCATGGTTATCGTTTGGAACGACCTTGCCAAAGGGAACATACAGTATGCTGCCGGATTGGTGGCTTTTAATTCTATTTTTCAGGTGTTGTTTTTCTCGTTCTATGCTTACTTGTTCATCGCGGTAATGCCGGGTTGGTTTGGCATCCCAATCAGCAGTGCTGTCGAGAAAATTACCATCGGGCAGATTGCCGAAAGTGTTTTTATTTACCTCGGAATCCCGTTTATAGCAGGTTTCCTCACGCGCTTTATACTTATACGGGTAAAAAATAAAATCTGGTATCACACAAAATTTATCCCGAAAATCAGTCCGGTTACGCTTATAGCATTACTTTTCACTATTGTTGTAATGTTCTCTTTGAAAGGTGAATACATTATAAAACTACCGCTCGATGTAGTGTGGGTTGCCATTCCTTTACTGATATATTTTGTGGTGATGTTTCTGGGCTCTTTTGCCATGAGTAAACTCATCGGTGCAAATTATGAGCAAACAGTTACCCTATCGTTTACTGCGGCCAGCAACAATTTTGAACTTGCTATTGCTGTTGCCATTGCCATATTCGGCATGAACTCAGGAGAAGCCTTTGCGGCTGTTATCGGGCCCCTTGTTGAGGTTCCTGTAATGATTGCTCTGGTGAATGTGGCCTTGCGATTTAGGAGGAGGTTTTAACATTCGTTGAATAGGGACACGTCAATCGCGCTGCAAATACTTTGTGTAAACGGACCTCGTTGCAAACGAAGTCGAGATGAGAATAATTCCCCCTTCAAATGGGAAATTATTTAATTATGAACACGGCTTTCCCTCCTGCTCCGAGTTACCGGAACGGGACTCGGAAACGCTGTACTCGACGGGCTCAGCAAAGGAACTTCGGCGTCACGGCTCCATCTCGACTTCATCTCGGCTTCGCCATGACCAGCTCGATGACCAGTTCGACGACCGAAGATTGCTTGGCTGTGCTCGCGAGCAAAACCTAATAAAAAAGAACCGTATTTAATTGCTTGTTTCTAGTTGAATAAAAATCGAACTTGTGTATAAAAAAATTAATGGAGCATAAATATTACACAAAAAACAACAAGCTCGTTGCCATTACGGCCATTCCTGCAATCAAACCGCCTATGGCAATATGATGTTCTCCATATTCTTCCGCTGTTGGTAACAGTTCGTCCAGCGAAATATACACCATTATTCCCGCAACTCCCGCGAAAATAAGGCCGAACATTGATCCGGAAAAGAAACTTCGAAGTATAAAATATCCCCCAATAGCTCCAACAGGCTCGGCTAGTCCTGATAAAAACGACAGCCAAAATGCTTTTTTTCGGTTTTTTGTAGCAAAGTAAATAGGCACCGAGACTGCAATACCTTCAGGAATATTATGAATAGCAATGGCTACTGCAATACTTATCCCCAAAGCAGGGTCGTTTATTGCTCCCATAAAGGTAGCCAGACCTTCCGGAAAATTGTGAATGGCTATAGCCAGTGCCGTAAAAAGACCAATTCTCAATAGCTTTTTGCTATTTGCGGGATTCAAATTCTTCGCTTCCAGGTTTTTTATTTCATGAGGGTTCTCGAACGATGGTATAAGTTTGTCGATCAGTGCTATAACTGCTATTCCGGTAAAAAATGCAACCACGGTGTAAATATTCCCGGTTTGCGCCCCATGCTCCGAAACCAGCGAATCTTTAGCTTTTGAAAATATCTCTACAAGCGAAACGTAAATCATTACACCAGCCGAAAAGCCTAACGAAGCAGCTAAAAATTTAGGGTTGAATTTTTTCGAAAGCAACGACATGATGCTACCGATACCAGTTGCCATCCCTGCAAAAACGGTAAGCCCTATAGCAAACAGCAAGTTCGCGTCATCCATTGTCCTATAAAATTAGCAAAGCAATTTATAAATTAAAACGGTACATTTACTCATATGATTATAATTTTTACATCATCGTTATGTAACTAAATCCACATGCATTTGCCGGAAATAAGTAATTATATATTCTAATGAATAGTGCTCAACCCGCACAAAAGCCATCTCGTTTTTTGAAAACAAGCTTGCCATTGGAAAATCTTATTTATGCAGGTTAAACCGGAGCTGTCAATTGCCAGTTGTTTTCATACGAATAATTAAATCTTGAAATCAATGGCGTATTCCATTCTTTTCGCAGTATTAGCTGCTATAGAGTACCCAAAAAGTTTTGCCACTATAAAAAGCGACATGTCGATACCTGCAGATATTCCAGCAGCAGTAATAATGTCTCCTTCATCAACAAACCGGACATGTCGTAAAACCTCAATTTGAGGATAGTCGTTCTGCAATCGTTGAATATCCATCCAATGGGTTGTTGCTTTCCGGCCATTGAGTAAGCCTGACTCTGCCAACAAGAAGGCTCCCGTGCAGACAGAGGCCAATATTTTTAATTTTCTTTTCTGAATTTTAATCCATTGAAACACTTCCTTATTAAAATTCTCAATTTCATCGACACCACAACCTCCCGGAATTATAAGTATATCCAGGTTATTAGCCTCTTGCAGGCTAAGATCGGGCAGAACTTTCAGGCCGTGCCGGGCATAAATAGCGTTACCGTTTTCACTGATTGTTTTCACATTGAATAGGTTTTCTTTATTACGCATGGTGGTGGAAAAAACTTCGTATGGTCCGGCAAAGTCGAGCACTTCAACTTCGTCATACAAAAATATGCCTACATTAAGTGGTTGTATTAAATCCATTGTTTTTTAATCATGAAGGCAATTTATAAAACTTAGAAATAACTTCTACTTTCAATAGGTTATTTTTTTGTTCATTGAACGAGTGACAACAGCATGCAGGGATTGGGCATGATTTCGTTTTAAATAGTTCCATTAGTCGAATTTATTTCTACAGGGCATTTCATTGCAAGATCTCGCTGTATTTTCAGCCTTCAAGTTCGGCCATGATGCGCAGTGCTTCTTCGCGATTGTCGCCGCAAATAATTGGGTCGAAATTGAAGTTGGTGCACACTTCAGGGCGGTCGGATGAGTCTATAAGGTCACAGAGCAATTCAGTAGTCAGGTGAATGCACCGCTCTCCTGCCCTTTTCCCCTTGGGCATACCCGGAATCGGTGAGGAAATCGATGGCTCTGTGCAACAGGCAGCACAATAAGGGCGGCAATTATGTGGTTTTGGTAAGGGCATGGTAGTTCTTCTGATTTTTTATTTACCGATACAAAAATTTTTAAACACACTGCTCAACACCTCATTTGCGTTGATTTCACCGGTTATAGCTCCCAGAAAATGGATCGCATCACGTACATCCTGTGCAAGCAAGTCTTTTGGCAACCCATCGTACAAACCTACCTGGGCCCGCAACAATGCTTCTTTCGTGTTCTGAAGTGCCTCAGCATGACGCATACCGGTTATGATAACATCACTCTCTGCAACTTTCATTTTTTCCACGATTTGCACCAATTTTGTTTTTAGTACTTCAATATTAATTCCTGTGGTTGCCGAAATGGGGATTACCTCGAACGGCAAACAATAATTACGCTCAGGACTCAGATCGGTTTTGTTAATAAGCACTATCAAATGTTGGGCACTAATATCCATTAGCGCTTGAATCTCGTTTGTTGACTCAATAATTTCAGCATCGGTCTGACCCGAATCGGCAACGAGTAAAATAATCTCCGACAAAGCAATTCTCTTTCGGGCTCGCTCTATCCCAATAATTTCGATTTCGTTTGATGTGTGTCGTATTCCTGCTGTATCGATAAACCGGAAGAAATAGCCATCAATAACTGCCTGCTCTTCGATAGTGTCGCGTGTGGTTCCCGGAATATTGCTGACAATAGCCCTGTCTTCATTTACCAGCATATTCAGCAACGACGACTTACCGGTATTTGGTTTTCCGGCTATGGTTACAGGGATACCATTTTTTATGGCATTCCCATACCGAAAAGTTGCCAGTAATTCCGAAATACGGGCAATGAGTACAGCTATAAGAGCATTCAGTTGTTTCCGGTCGGCAAATTCAACGTCTTCTTCCGAAAAATCAAGCTCAAGTTCAATCAGGCTTATGAATTCGAGAAGTTTTTCCCGCAACAGGAGGATTTCGTTACTAAGCTTCCCTTTCATCTGATTTATTGCCAGCCTGTGACTTGCTTTTGCTCCCGAAGCTATCAGGTCGGCAATAGCCTCACTCTGACTAAGGTCGATTTTTCCATTCAGGAAAGCCCGTTGTGTGAACTCTCCCGGCATGGCAATTCTCGCTCCTGCGACAATAAGCATGTCGATAATTTTATGCTGTATGTAGAGGCTTCCGTGGCAGCTTATCTCCACCATATCCTGGCCGGTGTAAGAGTATGGAGCTTTGAACCAAACAAACAGCACTTCATCGATAAGATCGCTGCCTTCAACGATGTTGCACAAATATACTTTTCGGGGGGAAAAGCCGGAAATGCGAGGTTTGTTACTTTCAATGATTTTTTGAGCAATCACCAAAGCATTGTCCCCGCTCACCCTGATCACAGCAATACCACCCTGCCCTGCTGGAGTTGAAATGGCACATATGTCAGCGTTGTCGAGCATATCTCTTACAAAGTCCAAAGGTAATGAATCGCAGCAACATAACCTCGCGTCGTGCATAAATTTGCTGTTTAAAACAGTTTTATATCTTTGCAGCATATTTTTAACCTATGAAAGCATTAAAAATAGTAGTTCTGGCAAAGCAAGTACCTGACACAAGGAATGTTGGCAAAGATGCCATGAAAGCCGACGGCACAGTAAACAGGGCTGTGTTACCCGCTATTTTCAATCCGGAAGACCTGAATGCACTTGAGCAGGCATTACAGATAAAAGATGCCCTGCCCGGTACTCACATTTGTTTACTAACCATGGGTCCGCCACGTGCTGCTGAAATAATCAGAGAAGGGCTGTTCCGTGGCATCGACGAAGGTATTTTGCTTACTGACCGTAAATTTGCAGGCAGCGATACTTTAGCAACTTCGTATGCCCTTGCCCTTGCCGTGAAAAAACTCAATCCCGATATCATTATTGCTGGGCGTCAGGCTATTGATGGCGATACAGCCCAGGTAGGCCCACAGGTTGCCGAAAAATTAAATTTTCCTCAAATTACCTATGCCGAACAAATTTACATCCTAGGTAGTACTATCAGGGTAAAACGCCGACTTGAACACGGCAGCGAATTGGTAGAATGCCCCCTGCCCGCGCTCGTAACAGTTGGAAGCTCTGCACCTGTTTGCCGGACGCGGAATGCAAAGCTTACACTGAAATATAAACATGCAGCTACCAATACAGAGCTTCAGGAGCAAAGCAGCGATTATTTCATGCATAATAAGCCCTATTTGAAAATTACAGAATGGGGTGTTGATGAAATTGGCGCCGACGCTGAACAACTGGGATTAAGCGGTTCTCCAACTAAAGTCAAGAAGATTGAAAATGTCGTTTTTTCGGCAAAGGACACCATTCAACTAAACGACAATTACACCGAAGTGGAATCGATGGTAAAAGATTTGATTACAAGCCATATTATCGGATAATACTGAAAGTTGGAAACTAAAACGAAGTTAAAATAATTAGACAAGCTTAAAATGAATAATATTTGTGTGATATGTGAAACAAATGGAGGCAAAGTTGCTGAGGTCAGCCTTGAACTACTTTGTAAAGCACACGAACTTGCCGGAACTATCGGATGCAAGGTTGAAGCAATGTTGATTGGTCACGATTTGGGACCCGCATCCACCGAATTAACCAAGTATGGTGCCGACAAGGTACTCATTGCCGACGATGTACGGCTTAAGGTTTACCAATCGTTGCCTTATACAGCAATTGTTGTTGGAGTTCTTAAAGAAACACAACCCGTAATTGCATTGCTGGGGGCTACAAATGCAGGGAGAGATTTGGGTCCAAGGGTTTCTTCCGCATTGCACAGCGGACTAACAGCCGATTGCACCGACCTTCAGATTGGTGAACATTACGAGAAAAAAAACGATACGACCTACCGAAATCTGTTGTACCAGATACGTCCCGCGTTCGGTGGAAACATTATAGCCACCATCATCAACCCTGACCACCGGCCACAGATGGCTACTGTTCGCGAAGGAGTTATGAAAAAACAAATTTTCAGCGGAAGAAAACCTAGCGAAATAGTTGGCCTTGACGTTAATAAATA
Source organism: Bacteroidales bacterium (assembly GCA_017994175.1). Taxonomy (GTDB): domain Bacteria; phylum Bacteroidota; class Bacteroidia; order Bacteroidales; family ML635J-15; genus JAGOEF01. The sequence goes on from JAGOLH010000017.1 coordinate 18,384, forward strand.
TTTGCACGACAGCGACTTTGTCGTAAAAATCATTGAAAGAAGCATCGAAGAATCAAAAACCGACATTAAATCGGCGCCTGTACTGATTTCGGGAGGGTATGGTGTCGGGTCGAAAGAGAACTTTGCTTTGCTTTTTGAACTTGCTGAATTACTAGGGGGAGAAGTATCAGGGTCAAGAGCAGCTGTTGATGCAGGTTTTATTTCGCACGACAGGCAAGTTGGGCAAACCGGCGTAACCGTCCGCCCAAAACTATATATTGCCTGCGGTATCAGTGGGCAAGTGCAGCATACTGCCGGTATGAATCAGTCGGCAATGATCATTTCAATCAATAACGACCCGAATGCGCCTATCAACGAAATTGCCGATTATGTAATTACCGGTGATCTGAATTCAGTGATTCCTAAAATAATTGAAGCATATAAAAAGAACAAAAAATAATGCTATGGCTAACTTTTTTTTCGACAATAAAAACCTTGAGTTTCACCTTCATCACCCATTGATGAAGAAAATAGTTCCGCTTAAAGAAGCGAACTACCGTGACTATGGTATATACGACGATGCCCCTGCCGATTACGAAGATTGCATGGACAGTTATGAAAAAGTGCTGGAAATAATAGGAGAAATATGCGGCGAAATCATTGCCCCGAATGCCGATGACGTCGACAAGGAAGGTCCGGTGGTTGAAAACGGCAGGGTAATATATGCTAAAGGAACAGCCCAAAATCATGAAGCGCTAACTAAAGCCGGTGTTGTTGGTATGGCATTACCGCGTAAATTTAAGGGGTTGAATTTTTCGATGGTACCCTATGTGATGGCTGCTGAACTGGTTTCGAGAGCTGATGCGGGTTTTGCCAATATCTGGGGATTGCAGGACTGCGGCGAAACATTGCTAGAATTTGCCTCCGACGACATTAAAAACAAATATCTCCCGATGTTTAATGAGGGCGCCACAGCCTCGATGGATCTCACGGAACCTGACGCCGGCTCTGATCTTCAAGCAGTGCGACTGAAAGCTCACTTCGACGAAAAGAGTCAGCAGTGGTTGCTGAACGGTGTAAAGCGATTTATAACCAATGGGGATGCTGAAATAGCCCTTGTGCTTGCGCGCTCCGAAGAAGGTACTGTCGATGGCAGGGGACTTTCGCTGTTTGTTTACGATAAAAACGATAATGCCGTTACGGTAAGGCGCATTGAACACAAACTTGGAATTGTGGGCTCTCCCACTTGCGAGCTGGTTTTCCATAATGCACCCGCACAATTGGTTGGCGAAAGGAAACTCGGACTGATAAAATATGTAATGTCGCTGATGAACGGGGCAAGGCTCGGAGTTGCCGCACAGTCGGTAGGCATTGCCGAAGCCGCTTACCGTGAAGCTGTGAAATATGCATCTGAACGTAAACAGTTCGGAAAGCTTATCAACAGTTTTCCAGCAGTGTACGAAATGCTTAAAATGATGCAGGTAAATATCTTTGCAATTAGAAGCCTATTGTACGAAACAACACGTTTTGTAGATATGTACAAATGCTATCAGTTCCTTGCAGAAGAGCGCAAGCTCGAAAAGGAAGAAATTTCAGACCAAAAAAAATACAACCGGCTTGCTGATGTATTTACTCCTCTGGTTAAACTCGTTTCAAGCGAATATGCCAATCAGATAGCTTATGATAGCTTGCAGATACATGGCGGGACTGGCTATATGAAGGATTTCCCAATCGAGCGCATTTACCGCGACGCGCGCATCACATCCATTTACGAAGGCACTACTCAACTGCAGGTTGTGGCAGCTATCAGGGGTGTAAATACTGGTACATTTCTGTCGCAGATTAATGAATATGCTTCAATAGAAGTGAAACCTGAGCATGAATATCTAAAATTTCACCTCGAAGAAATGACCCAAACTTTTCGCGAAGCTCAGGAAAAAGTTAATTCAGCAGGTAATCTTGAGTTTCTCGATTTTCATGCCCGTCGGCTGGTTGAAATGTGTGGAAATATAATCATGGGCTATCTGTTGCTACATGATGCAGAACGCGATAAAGAATATTCTCTTGCAGCCGAAATATTTATTTTGGATGCTCAATCAAAAAACAGGATGAAAGCAAATATAATAAGCAGTTTCGACATGCCATTGGCAAACAAATTCAAGCAATTATAGCAGAAAAATCAATATCAAATCATTAACAGTATGTTGTTATAATTTTTATTGCAACATGGTCTTTTATTTTCAAATTTACTTTATAGTTTTGTTACAAAATTGTTCATAACACATCACTATTGAAATGATTAAGAAACTCTTTCTTGGATGTTTGATCACCCTTATTTTTTTTCAATCGGTCAATGCCCAATGGGCAGAGTGCGTTCCTGAACCTTCGGTTACCGATCCCGAAGGCGTTGGAGTGAGGTATCCATACCTGCTGCCTGTTGGTTTTAATAACGAATATTACCATACAGTGCTTACAATTATATCACCGGTTAGTGCCGAAACCTGGGGAAATTTTAGTGTTACTATCACACGCATTCAGCTTACCGAAATTACAAATATACCCGAAGGGCTTACTTGGGAAACCAATTCAGGCAATGCGGATGATTATTTGTACGGAGGTGAAAAGTATTGTCTTGTACTGGAAGGCACCCCTAACAGCACTCCAGGCATCAGAACAGTAACGGTGTATGCCAATGCATGGATAAAACTGCTGTGGGGCTTGTTTGAAACTGCAGCTCCCGGAAATCCACAGGAAGGCGGAACCGTGAAGTATACCTTATGTAATGAGCTCAATTTGGAACTTGGCAACGACAGAACCATAACTACTAATGATGAATTTACACTAAGTGCTGACCAAAATACCAGTTTTCATCATTACCTCTGGCAGGATTCAACCACTAATCCCACTTATACTATTCGAGGATCGGTGTTGGGAGTGGGAACGCATAAAATCAAGGTTACAGTTTCCGATACAGTTGGAACAACAGGCGTACACGACGGTGAAGTAACCCGTTGCTTTAAATCGGATAGTATCAACATTACAGTTATCAATAGCAATGCTATAGACCTTTCTGCAACAGGGAAAATCTCCATTTTTCCCAACCCGGGTAAAGACGAAATTATAATTACCCAGATCGATGAATTGCGGAACACAACGGTCTCCATTTTCGACATTCGAGGAGTAAAGGTGCTCGAAGTAGTGCTTGATAAACCGGAGCAGAGATTCGATATATCAAGCTTAAGTAATGGTATTTATTTTGTTAAATTCAGCAGCGACAGACTCAACGATGTTGTAAAATTCCTGAAAGAATAATTTATTAATAATTGCTGGATAACACCGGCAGTATGAAATTCATAATATCGGTACTAAAACAGCACTTTCGTGACGATTTCTCACGAAAAGGAGTAGTTGTTTCGTTACTTATAGCAGCAATTCTAATTCTGGCAGAAAGTGTATTTAAAGTTAATGAAAGGATAACCAATGAACATTCCTATACTTTTATCATCTATTTATGGGATTTCTTACGCAACGCGTTTGTATATTACGGAAGTACTGCTGTATTATCTGCTACTGGCATATTCCATGTAGAAAATAAAAAACGATTTGTTGCAGTAAGCCTTGTCGGGATTATATTATTCAGCATCTACAGCGTGTTTTACGGGTATATTTACGCGGTAAGTAACGCCCCCTACCCTTGCCGGTTATGGTTGCATTCTATTTGCGAAAACATCTCCGGCATATTCACATTGTTTCTGCCTTTATTGTTGTTTTGGTATTTTTTTCAGCGACGGGAAGTCAATGGTTTTTACGGACTTCACTTTCGTAATCTGCAATTCGTACGATACGCCGATGTGATTCTCTTGGTTGTTATTTGCATGTTCTTTGCCATGTTTCTCCCCGGAGTTTCAGAGTATTATCCGGTACTGAACGATACCTATTACCGAAACTGTGCAAACTATATTGGCCTATCACAATGGGTAACCGCTACGGGTTTTGAGATATCGTATCTTTTCGATTTCGTATGGATTGAGCTGTTTTTCAGGGGATTTCTGGTTTTTGGGATGGTTAAATTCCTAGGTAAGAATGTTATTCTGCCTATGATTGTATTGTATGTTGTAATACATTTCGGTAAACCACTACCCGAAATTATATCGTCGTTTTTCGGAGGCTACCTGCTCGGTATATTAGCGTTACACACCGGTAACATTAGAACAGGTATATTACTTCATATTACATTGGCGCTTTCGGCAGAAGTTTTTGGAATGCTTCTATAAAAAAGCAGCTGCCAGATTTTATACGGGCAGCTGCATAATTATATATGAGGTCAATTAATGGGCTGGTCCAACAACTTTTAGTTTATCTTTTGTTTCGTCAACAATATTCTTCAGAAAACTATAACTATATCCGGGTTGTTTAACCGATGGTGTTACATATAAATAATTATCAGGAACGGGGTTCTTTTCTTTTATATTGCCATCCATATATTTCACAAACAAGTCGGAATAAAGTTTTTTCCATGTTTTAAAAGTCATTTCGACTGCAGTAACAGAGTATTGCGTAACAATATCTGTTATTTCAGCATCGCTGATACTCTTCATATTTGCGATTTTAGAGTCAATAACAGCTGTTTCTTTTGTAAATCCTTTTTCAAGGTCATACTGCAAGCCTTTGATTTCCGGGTAAATAGAATTCCATCGTGTATAAGCAAAATTTGAAACCTGATTAAAAATCCAAAATGCCGATTCATCCGAAAACTCCATCATTGAACCATTACCGTGTGCTATTGGGTAGGGCACTTTAGCAATACCGCAATAAATTGGCATATATACAGTGCAAGCTGCATCGTCGACGCTGAACCAATTGATGCAACCCACTTTGTCGGGTAGCCATGAGCGCATTTGAGCAACAAACGAAAATCCTGTTTGTTGTGTTGCAGTTGCTCTTTCATTCAAATAGGTTTGGCCGTCAACCTGCCATGTAAGCGGTCTCCATCGGTACGGACAACCAAAAGGACCGGCACCGGCATCCTTACTCATATCGAGTTCGGTATTTTCGAGGTGATCGCGCATATAAGCCATTACATCAAGAACACCGATTTTTTTTGTAGGTTTCACCCACAAAGGCATTCTGTTGGTTGCATATCCATTAGCACCATGCTCAATGTGCCCTTTTGCATAATCCCAATATTTGTCCATACCATCGGTAACGGAATTAAAGAACGCCCAAACCCTGATTTCGCAAAAACGTGCTGCACTGAAATCGACCGGCGCATATGTATCGCTGAAACTGAATTCTTCGTCTTTTCCCGAAAAATATTTCTTGCTTCTGGCAAAGCTTATAACATCAGGCGAATTGAAAGTATTGGCATTCGGGTCATCCCATTTATTTTTCTTCTGATATTCAAAAGTAGTGATACGTGCCTGGTTGGCATGAGCACAAACATACCCATCAGGAACAAGGCGGGCAACCCACACAGCACCTTTGTTACCGGGTCCTTTCCCAATCATTTCGAAAATCCATACCTCATTTTTGTCGGCAATCGAAAAGCTTTCTCCACTGCTGTAATAACCATACAAAGCAATCAGGTCGGTAATAACTTTTATTGCCTCTCTGGCTGTTTTTGAGCGTTGCAATGCTATGTATATGAGAGATCCATAATCAAGAATAGCTGTTGTATCAACCAATTCCGGTCTTCCGCCATAGGTAGTTTCACCAATAGCAACCTGATGCTCGTTCACATTTCCGACCACCTGATATGTATGAGATATCTGTGGTATTTCACCCAGATATTTACCACTATCCCATTCATAAACTTTCAACATATCTCCTGCTTTGTAGTCAGCTGCAGGAAAATAATACAGCTCACCATAAAGAACGTGTGAGTCGGCAGCATAGCTGATCATTGTTGAACCATCGGTTGAGGCTCCTTTAGTTATAAGAAAGTTGGTGCATGCAAGGGCTGCATATTGCATTCCCACCATAAGCCCTAAAATTAGAATAATTGTTTTTTTCATTTGCCGTTTTTGTTTTTATTGACACAAAAATAAAATTATTAGGTTAATATAAAAGAAACAAAAAATATTTTATATAAAATCGTGTTTATATTTTATTTTGTCCGGTTTACCTGCTTCCAAAATTTATACCTAAATTGCAAAAAAAATATTTATTATGAATAAACCGGTAATGTGGCTTCTGACTATAGTGTTTGCCATAACGCTGTTTTCGTGTGGAACAAAGAGCAATAAAACGCACGTGGAAGGCACGATAAACAATGGGGAAGACTCAATCATTCTTGTAGTTTATGTCGATCGAACCGATACGGTTTATGTTGGAAATGACGATGCTTTCTCAATTGATATGAACATTGATAAACCGGTTTGGATAAAGCTGATTATTCAGAAAAATGCAGTTTGTTTGTATGTACAGCCTGGAGCTAATATAGTTCTTAATTCAGATTTGTCGGATTTTGATACCAATACCAAAATAACAGGCTCTGATGCAGAAATTGAAAATTACCTGTTAACACAGAACAATTTCTTCTATAATCACGACTGCAATAATCCCAGTTACAAATATGAGACCGATATCAGCGAATATCTGGGTTCATTATTGGCCATGGAACATCAGTTGAACAAAAACTTCGATGAATTCCAGAAAGCACACGGTAAAAAATACAAAGAATTTACTGATGTTGAGAAATTGCGCTTACAATATATGCTGGCTACATTAAAACTGGACTATAGTCGTTTTGTAGACTACAGCAGTAAACTGAGCGACGAAGAGCGTGCGAGCTATTATTCCTTTATGGAAACCATAAATCTCAATAATCCCGCAAACGAAAGCATCATTGAATACAATAGCTTTGCCTCACTATACGTCGATTGGAAAGTAAATACCGAAGCCAACAAAGAAGGCAGCAGCATTCTTACCGACAGCGATTATACAAATATGATTTTTGATATAATTCAGCACGATTTTAAAAACAGTACCACTATTGAATACCTTTATTATGTAAAACTTAACGATTTCCTGCTTTATTACGGAATCGATAATCTCGAGCCATTCTATAATGAGTTTATGAAAATTGGTAAAAATCAAAAATACATCTCTGAAATTAAAACCTTGCACAACAAATGGTTAAGCCTTGGCAAAGGCAAGCCTGCCCCTGTTTTCAACTGTGTTGACGCCGAGGGTAATTCACATTCTCTCAGCGAATTCCAGGGAAAGCTTATTGTGGTTGATGTCTGGGCTTCGTGGTGTGGACCATGCATACGCGAAATACCTTATTTGGAAAAGTTAAAAAAAGCATATCTGAACAAACCGGTTGAATTTGTAGCCATCTCTGTTGACGATAGCAGGGAGGAATGGCTTACCGGACTTGAGGATGAAAAGCTTTCAGGCAATCAGTGGTTTGTTAACGGCTGGAACAATGACCTGTGCAATAATTATATCATCAACAGTATCCCACGATTCATGGTTATTGATGCTGACGGTAATATTATAAACATCAATGCACCCAACCCTTCGGGCGATTTAAAACAGCTTATCGATTCAAGTTTGGCTGAATTACAAAGTCAAACAAAAACGATTCAGTGATATACCGGAAAATCCCATTCAGTTAATGCCAGCATAGTAACTTCATTTCTTAATTATAAAACATTGCATGTACGGGGTGCTTATTAATTGATGGCACCTCAACGTAATATTAATACTGGTCGTACAGTATGTTGCTCCATGTTTGGAAAACATAGTAATCAACCCCGTTAAAGCGGTCTTTAATACCAACCCAATCACCATTTGCAGGGCTTGACAGGTTTCCATCCCCATTGCTGTCGCCACCAGTGTCATCTTTTATTGAGGTGAAGAGCACACCTTCTCCATCATGATTTATAAAGCCGCCTCCACCCTGACTTCGATAAGAAAATTCAGCCCCGGAAAGAAATTTAATAATCACATGGTCAGCGAGAGTAATTGTAATCCCATCATCAATGCCCTGAACAATATCGAAAACATATGGTACTTCAGTTACATTCAGAGCAATGCTCTGGCTAAATGAGAAGTCATAAATAAAAATTCCCTGACGTACATTTTTGATTACAGCATTGGCTGGATCATGAAATATATTAGTATTACTGATTCTGCCTGCTAGTACTGCTTCGCTTAGTACCACCGTACCACCATTATCGTAAATAGTATTATTCTCAAAAACAAAATCGGAAAGTTGCGGACTTAGAATTTTGACTGCACAGTGTTCGTCGCTGCTGCCATTCCCTGAAGTATGGGCAAAAGTGCAATGATTGAAACTCAGGTTAGTTGCTCCATGCTCAATCATGATGGCACAATGTGGTCCTCCCCCGTTGGGGTTATCGGCACCAGCATAAAAAACTTTGCAATACGAAAGGGAACTTGAAGCAACTGACTCAAACTGAATCCCACCCCAATACCCTTTGGCCGGGACAGTGGCAGCAGCATCGTTATTCACATCACCGCCAAATTGATCATCGTTAAAAGCCGTAAAAATAATAGGAGCTTCAGCCGTTCCAATAGCCTGTAGGCTACCCCCATTCAAAACATTCATTCCGTTTTCCGATTTGAACTTCACAACTGTCCCCGCTTGAATTGTTAGTGCGGCCTCGACAGAGAGATTGTAAACATCAACAACATATACGGTGTCGGAATACCATATTTCAGTTGCATCAATATCATCGGTTATGTAACGTACTTTTGTGTTGTTCTGATTGTCGTTATCATCAGGGTCAGGGTCTTCGCAAGATGTAAAAAAAATTGAAATACCAAGGAAGAACAGAGTTATAAGATCATTTATTTTCATAGTTATTGAGTTGTAGTTTATGTTTGATATTTTTTAATGCCAGGATATTACATTTATAAAAAAAACGGAGTTGAGCTTATTCTCTAAATATTTGATAATTATACCAAGAATATTCGATAAATAAATTGCACTATTAAGTTAAAAAGCACTAAAACAAAGTACAATATGTTAACAATTTAACCGAAGCAATGTAGTATACCTTTTTATACATTATATTTGATTATTAATAAAATTATAATCAATATGAAAAAGGCTGTTTTAATTGCATTAACTGTTGTTGCATCAAACCTGCTGTTCAGTCAGGAAGTAATTTCCAATGCCGGAGGTTCTGCCGAAAACCAGTCAATCAGTGTTAACTACACTATTGGCGAACCCATTGTTGAAACATTCAATTCTGATGATTTTGTAGTTACACAGGGGTTTAATCAGCCAATTATTACTATTACAGCAGTCGAAATAGCTCAATGCCCCGATTTTTCCATTCAAATATTCCCCAATCCCACATCCACTACCCTTGAAGTACTTGTTGAAAGTGAAAGCGTTGAACCCCTTATGTATTTATTTTTCGATGCTTCCGGAAAGGTTTTATTTGAAAAAGAAAACCAGAGTAAGCATGTTTCTTTTGATGTAAAACTGTTACCTCCTGGGACTTATGTACTGAAGGTTGTTTATAGGGGCAAATATGTATCGACATTTAAAGTAATTAAGGAATAACAACCAATACCTATCAAAATAACCACACCATGAAAAAAATCAACTTTTTCTTTATTTTCACATTTGCATTTTTAACTGCATTTGGGCAGGTTCCCATGTCATTTAAGTATCAGGCTGTAATAAGGGATGCCGAAGGCCATCCATTCGACAATCAAAACCTTGATGTCAGAATCAGTATCATTGCTGGTGAAATAGGCGGAACTGCGGTATGTCAGGAAACATTCGATACCGAAACCAATGCATTCGGCTTGGTTACACTTGAAATTGGTAGTCAGAATCCGACTGATTTCTCACAAATCGATTGGACGGAAGGGCCGTATTTTGTTAAAATTGAAATCGACTTGGGTGATGGTTTCACCGAATTCGGCACTTCTCAATTACTGGCAGTTCCATTTGCCATACACAGTAAAACAGCTGAAAGCCTTACCGGAGAAATCACCGAAACTGACCCGATCTTTTCAGGATGGGATAAAGACTACAACGACCTTACAAATACTCCTATACTGCCGGTTGTTCCTGAAAACGTAAGCGAATTCAATAACGATGCAGGCTATCTAACAGAAGACACAGAAACTGACCCTGTATTTGGGGCATCAGTTGCAAACGGAATTACAGCCATTGATACAGCACATTGGAATGCTCTCGAAAGCAGCCATTGGGCAAGTACCGGAGACAATATCAATAATATGAACTCGGGAAATGTAGGTGTGGGTATAGTAACATCGCTCAGTTTCGAAAAAGACAAGACTTTTAAGGAAATAAAACTGACCGACGATGAAATTAAGCAACTTATAATCGACATTGCGGAAACCAATGCACTTTTGCAATTTTCTGGCAAAGACTACTACGCAAAAGTTGCAGATGCAAGCTACTCAGGGCTTACAATAAATGGCAACGAGCTTTGGTACATTAGTTTTCATAATAAACCTGAAAACACTGAAGCACGTGAGATAATAAACAAGCATTTTTCCATTGATATAATTAATAATAACCGGCAGATTATTACCCGTGATTCAAAAGGGAAACCGGTTGATTACGGAATAATCATTTCAAAAGCTCACCCGAACATTTGTGCTTTACGAAAAAACCTAAAGGGCGGGTATGTGAATTCAGCTGCCAATTCATGTTTGGTGGCTTTTATTTTGTTGGCAATGATTGCTTTAATCTGCTGGAATATTTTTGCTTAGATACAGTCTATTCTATGTTTAGAGAGTCAACTTACTGTGAATTTTTATTGAAATGGCAAGGGCTATTCTTGTGTACTTTCTCTTATCGCAACACTATCTGAAAATTTTTGCAAGTCGTTGTCATTCAGTTTTTTTTCATTGGTGATCAGGTAAGTTTCGCTGAGGAAGTTACCCATAACATTAATTTCACCAATGATCTCATCGAAAAGCAGCTGAAGTTGTATGCTAATGGGTATCAGACAAGTGATAATAGCAAATTGGCGATTGAATTCTATCTCCTCAAGTTCGCAGTCTTTTCTAATAAAGAAGTGCTTAAGCTCCTCGGCAACTAAATCTTTCTGAAAATCGAGAAGATTGTTTTTATTGGAACTAATCATCACAACAGCATAACGAAGTTTGTGCCCCTTGCCTCCCATTCCCGAAGAAATAAAGACCCGCGATTCTTCAAGCAGCGATGTTTCGAGCAATAATCTTGCTTCCTGATAGGCCAACATTGCCCATGGCTGCAATTCACGCGGAGCTTCCGGCACATATGATTCTATGAAGCGGTATGCCTCAACATTGCCGGTGAGGGCCAAACGGATCAGAAACTCTTTTTTAATTTCATCATCTTCAGCATCCTTGAAGTCGTCGATGAGTTCCTGTGGAGTTCGATTTTCTTCTTTGCGCAGACGTGCCGAATATTCGAAATACTTAAGCTGAATTTCAGCATCCACTTGCGACTCGATAATATAGAATTTTGTCGGGTCGTTGTTTACAAGCTCCATGAGTTTGTTGTATAACTCATCGTCTCCGCTGTATTGCATACACCGAGTATTTGTTATTTTACCTGCTGATAACGCTTATTTTACATCCAATATTTTACCGGTAAGGTAAATATCCTCACCTGCTAATGGGTGATTAAAATCGAGCACAATATTATCTTCGTTCAGTTCCAGCACCAAGGCTTCAAACTCAGAGCCATCCTCATCCTCCATCGGAACAATATTTCCGGGTTCCAGTTCTTCTCTTGGTACGTCCTTGAACATATTCAACGGGAACTCCATAATGGCTTCTTCCGATTCTTCGCCATAGGCATCTGCCATTGGAATCATCATTTTAAAGTCGTCGCCTGGCTGCATACCGATAATTCTTTTTTCGAACTCTTCGAGCATCTCGCCTTTTCCCATAGTAAATTCCATAGCTTCTTTTTCGTCGATTGTTTCAAACACTTCTCCGTCGAAGTTATCGAAATATAAGGTGTAAGTCAGTTTAACGGTGCTATCCTTTTTAATTTTCATAGAAATTAGTGTTAATTAATAATTATGTAAATATATGGAAATATTCTGCAAACTCAAAACAACTACCGGTTAAAACTGTAGCGATACCCTAAACACCGGATTTGTCAGCGGCGATTCGGCTGATTCGTTAAAATTATAGAGAAGCATTATCAATAAATAAGATCTGTTGCCCACCCGCAACTGATACGCAGGTCCAAGCAGAGGACTGGTTATCCAGTACCTGTCGTTTCCGGGCGGATTACTGATTGAGCGATATAAAAACATGTGATTCAATTCACCGTAAACTAAAAGCCCGCCAATTTCGTTTCCGAATGGCAGAATATTCGACAAATCTTTAATCAGGGTAAAACTCATAAACTCCTGAATGCCCCATATATTCATGTGAAAATTAAAGTCGTTGTCTTTATAATAAATATAGGTTCCACCTATTCCGGCCGACCAGCGGTTCGTTATTCTATAACCCACCTGAGGCGATATGTTAATAAGGGTAATTCTTCCAAAAGACAAACCCATATCGCCTCCATAGAATATTCGCTGCCATGGCCCCGGACTATTTTCAAGATACTGTGCTTCACTGTGCTTCGCCATTAACAGAAAAATCATGCATAGCAGACAGAGTGTAAATTTCGCCTTTTTCATTCTTCCCAATTTTAATCTTTTATAATGGCATCATACATAGCCTGATGCAAGTTAGTGCGGATATTTAAAGATAGGATTTTATTGTTTTCGGCCACCGGGTACACCCTGTTACACAGGAACACGAAAACCAGATTTTCATCGGGGTCAACCCACACATAAGTACCGGTAAAACCGCTGTGTCCAAAACTGTTGGCCGATGCTGATGCACATACAGGACCTGTTCCCGGATCAGAGACAACCTGTTTGTCAAATCCCAACCCACGGCGGTTGCCATTGGCAAGAAAATGTGCAGAGGTAAAATACTTCACCGTTTCCTCGCTGAAGTACCTTACTGCGCCATAAGTTCCCCCTTGCAGCAACATTTGAAGGATTTTACCCAGATCGTTGGCATTCGAAAAGAGTCCTGCGTGTCCGGCAACCCCTCCCAACATAGCCGACGCCTGATCGTGCACATAGCCTTGCAATTGCTGCTTGCGGAAAGTTTTATCGTTTTCGGTGGGAATGATTTCATTCATTAGTAAAAACTTCAATGGGTTGAAGAAAGTACGGTTAGCACCCAGTGGTTTATAGAAATTTTCAATGGCATAGAGGTCCAGAGTTTTACCTGATATCTCTCTGATTATTTCACCCATTATTATCATTCCCAGATCGGAGTACTTGTATTTTTTCTGAGGCAATAATTCTGAATCATAAATCCGTGCCAGCAAAGAGTCGCGAAAATCATTACGCATATACATATTTTCGGCAACATGAATTTTATATTCTTCGGAATAGGTATCGGAATAATGGATTCGGCGGAGTGAATCGGTTTTAATGCCATTTGCATAAAAAGGAATCCATGGCACCAAACACGCCTGATGGCTAAGGACATCAATAAACGTAATATCCCTTTTATTTGTAGTATCAAGTGCTGAATGGTATTTTGAAAGTTTTTCGCCAACATCAAACTTTTTCTGATCATAAAGTTTCATAAGGCTAAGCGTAGTTGCCATTACTTTTGTCACCGATGCAAGGTCGTAAACATCGCTGTTTTTAACACTTGTATTCCCTTCGTAAGTTTGTTTCCCAAACGATTTATTATAGAATACAATACCGTTTCGCGCTCCATAAACCTGACAACCGGGATATGCGCCATTAGTAATTCCGCTGAGGGCAATGGAATCGAAAGTAGCTATCATTTCAGAATTGATCCCTGCATCTTCGGGTACCCTTGAGTATTTCAAACGTATCTTAGGAGTGGTCGCACCGGCTCCTGCAACAAAGTTTTTTCCTGCCGCCACAGGCAAACAGGCATCGGAAGCAATACCTCCCATGAAAAGCTGGGCTGAAAGATCCTGAGTTATATCCCAATCGTTGTACGACACTACGATTGCCGAAATACTATCGCAGAGGTCGAACAACGACAATGCATAGGGAGTTCCGAACAAATCAAGCACCACATTTGTCTGCTCCGAAAGCTGCCTTATTAGTTTCACCTGCAGGGTATCGATACCAAATTGCTTGTCGGGCAACTGACTGATATTATGAAAGCTGGCAATAACAATATCGTATTTCGACAAATACGATACAATTTTATCGCCCGACCAACCTGCAAAATCGTTGCGATACACATATGATGCAATGTCAGAATAGCTGCCGAGTCGATTCTGAAAACTATTTGTTTGCTTGCTTCCAAAACTTACCGAAGCAATACGCAAGGTATCGAGCCCTATTAACGGAATCAGGTTTTTCTCGTTTCTCACCAAGGTCAGCGACGACTCAATCAATTGCTGCTGCAACAATAGAGCTTTGGGAGAGTTCAAATCTTCAACAATCGATTGAATATCAATCGGAACAAAATTACTGAGACCTGCCCAGTATTTTGCCTGCAATATCCGTTTACAGCTTTCGTCGATTTGCTCCTGCTTCAGTCTGCCATCGAGAACAGCTGCCTTAATCATTTCGATGGCTTTGGGAATATCGCCCGAAAATAAAAGGACATCGTTTCCGGCCTGCAATGCTTTCAATTCAACTTCACCCTGCTGATAATATTTTGCCACACCCTGCATATTCAGCGCGTCGGTAAAAACCAATCCCTGAAACCCCATTTCTTTTCTAAGCAGACCGGAAACCACAGGTTGCGAAAGTGTTGTCGGCAACATAGCTGTACTATCGAGTGCAGGAACAAAAAGGTGAGCAATCATAATACCGCCCAGCCCTTTTCGGATACAGTATGAGAACGGCACAAATTCGATTGAATCGAGCCTTTCACGACTGTGTTGAATAACCGGCAAATCCTTATGAGAGTCTGTTTTGGTATCACCATGCCCCGGGAAATGCTTACCCACGGCAAGCACATGATTATCCTGTAAGCCCTTGGCATATTTCCAACCCAAATGCGAAACCCTTTCAGGATCTTCGCCAAACGAACGTGTGTTAATCACCGGATTCTGTGGATTGTTATTCACATCAAGAACCGGTGAAAAACTCACCTGCACTCCCACCCTTTTCAGTTGCCTGGCAAACTCAGCGCCCATAGTGTATATCAGGTTTTCGTCTCGAATTGCACCCAGCATCATTTGCCGCGGATACAAGACTGTAGAATCAAGGCGCATCGAAAGCGACCATTCTGCATCCATAGATATAAGCAAGGGTACTCTTGACAGAGATTGAAATTCATTGATAAGTGCCGCCTGCCGAACCGGACCACCCTGCATAAATATTAAGCCTCCAATATGATACTCCGAAATCATTTTCTTCACATAATTCACATGAAGGCTATCCCTGTTCGAATAGGCTGCAAGCATAAAGAGCTGACCGATTTTTTCATCTTCGGTCATAGCGTTAAACACAGAATCTACCCATTGCTGCCCCACATTTACAAAAGGTGGCACACTATGCTGCTCGGTTTGTTTTGGCACCGGAACGTACACATTGGTTGCATTCCACACAACGCTGCACAGACTAGTTAAAATTGTTATCCAGACAATTTTCCACATGTTTTGACAAATTACACAAATGTAACGAATTGAAAATTTTAATCTTATATACCACAAGCAGAATATTAACAAGTTATCGTTAAACATTGTGGATTATCTTTTTTTTAAAGCGACGGAATTGCTAACCTATAGCACATTCATGAACAAATTTTTAACAACGTTGTTAAAATTATTATTTTTATGTCATAAAAAAAACAACACTACTCCTATTAATTTTTTTACTGATAATAATCTCCGTAATTTCATATTCATTTATTTCATTAAACATGAGAAAGCCTGTCAGAGAAACTGTTAAGAATATTGAGTTGGAAAAATACTTGGGGAAATGGTTCGAAATTGCCCGATTTCCGCATTCCTTCGAAAAAGATTTGCAGGGTGTAACAGCAACCTATTCAATGGGAGACAATGGGAAAATATTGGTTCTTAACGAAGGATATAAAGGCAGTTTATCGGGAGAGCACAAAATTGCAAAAGGCAAGGCAAGGGTTGTAGATGCAGCCAATCCGGGATATCTGCAGGTGTCATTCTTTTTATGGTTCTATGCCGACTATTATATTATGGAACTCGACACAATAAACTACCAATATTCACTTGTGGGCAGCCGCTCATCAGATTACCTTTGGATTTTATCGCGGACACCACAGATGGACGAAAACACATTCAAGATGCTTACCGATAAAGCCCTCAATCTGGGTTACGATCTCAGCAAACTCCAGATGGTAGAGCAGCATAAGTAATATTTCGTGAAACAAAATACTTTTTACTTTAAATAGTATTATGTTTGTGTGATAAAATGTACAGATGAATATTTTATCGATAATTATACCCTTATTTAATGAGTCGGATACCATCGAAACACTTCTACATTCGGTTTGCCACGTAACACTTATTCATCAGCTAGAAAAGGAAATCATTGTTGTAAACGATCGTTCAACCGATGATTCCGAAATCAAAGTGAAGCAATTTATTGCAAACAACCCGTCACAAAACATCCAATATCACGTACTCGAACGGAATTCAGGGAAAGGTGCCGCCATCAGAGTAGGAATAAACCATGCAAAAGGAGATTTAATTATAATTCAGGATGCTGACCTTGAATACGATCCAGCTGAGTACAACTCGCTCATTGAGCCTGTTTTCAGAGGATTTGCCGACGTTGTTTACGGCAGCCGATTTATGGGAAGCAAACCTCACCGTGTGTTATTCTTCTGGCATACCATCGGCAACAGAATGATCAGTTTTATGTCGAATATGTTTTCGAACCTCAACCTTACCGACATTGAAACCTGTTATAAATTATTTCGCAGCGAAATTATCAAATCGGTAAACCTGCGCGAAAACCGGTTTGGCTTTGAACCGGAAGTAACGGCAAAAATAGCCCGTATTAAAGGCATCAGAATTTATGAAGTTGGCATTTCGTATTATGGCAGGACTTACGGTGAAGGGAAAAAAATAAAATGGAAAGATGGCTTCAGGGCTATCTGGTGCATTTTGAAATACGGAATGTTTCGATGCAAGTGATTTGATTTAATTTTGAATTGAAGAAAGTTGGGAATATTTAATGTAATGTAATGTAAAATTACAGAAACATGAAAACTAATTTGTCAATGGCATTCGTATTATTTTTTATTTTTAATAGTACATTTGCGCAAACCACAAAAATAAAACCCTCAAAAGGAAAAGTAAACAAAGAATTGAGGTATAAAAGTGTTGTTTTAGGTTACGACGTTCATTACTCAATCTATCTTCCGCCTGATTACGATAACTCAGAAAAAAAATATCCTGTATTATATTTATTGCATGGTTATAAAGGTAACCATAAATCTTGGATAAACCTTGGCAGAGTAAATAAAATAATGGACACTGGTATTGCTACTGGCGAAATAGAGCCAATGATTATAATAATTCCGGACGGCAAATACTATTGGTATATTAATGATTATCAAAGCAAAGCACGATTCGAAGATTTTATGTTCATAGAATTTTTGCCTTTTATTGATAGCACTTATAAAACAATTCCAAATAAAGAGAGCAGAGCGGTTGCCGGTTTATCAATGGGTGGATATGGCTCTTTGGTATGGGCAATGAAGCATCCCGATAAATTTTCGTATTGTGTCGCTTTGAGTGCTTCAATATTTAGCGAAGACGGCCTCGTAAGTATGCCTGAACAGTTATATAAATACATGTCGATGCTCTATGGAGCCCCTGGAGCAACAGGTAACGACAGAATTACTCGGCATTTTATTGAAAACAATCCAATTATAATGGCGCAAACCAATTCATTAGACTCACTGAATGCCGTACAATGGTTTATCGATTGCGGGAATCAGGACCCGTTGAGTGGTGTAAATAAAGAACTTCACAATGTTTTGAGTAAAAGAAATGTTACTCACATATACCATGCACGTGATGGAAAACACGAATGGAAATTTTGGCGCGAAGGAATTTATCAGGGAGTCAGGTTTATAAGTGAAGGATTAAGAAATTAGTTCAGCATACGGATAGAACATGTCTGTAAACAATGCAAGTATGCAAGTAAAACATACGGAAGAAGTTGTTTTTGAAAATTTATGTTTGTCGATTTTCGATTAATTCATTGGCCCAATAACAAAGGCCTTTTATTTATTTTTCAAATGCACAACGGGTTGTTTATTCTAATATAAACACCTGATGTGAAAATAAAGTATTCATGTCTTCCGGTTTGTATTAATGAAGACATCACGCAATTCATCAAAGTTTGTAATACTTCGTTTTTAGAATTTGAGTTTACCGAATAAGTTTTGTAATTTTGCACTCAAATTTTTTATAATGATACATATTACTTTACCCGATAAAAGTGTTCGTCAATTCGAAGCCGGTGTAACAGGCATGGAAATAGCTGCCAATATCAGCAGCCGACTTGCTCAGGAAGCACTTGCCATAACTGTCAACAACGAAGTCTGGGATTTATTAAGACCCATACACACAGATGCTTCCGTTAAGATTCACCTTTGGGAAAGCGAAGAGGGTCAGTCTGCTTTCTGGCATTCGTCGTCGCACTTGATGGCGCATGCACTCGAAAAACTTTACCCTGGAATAAAATTCGGCATTGGTCCAAGTGTAGAAAATGGATTTTATTACGATGTTGATTTACCCGAAGGGGCTCAACTTACCGATGCCGATTTTGCAAGAATAGAGCAAACCATGCTTGACATTGCCAGGCATAAAATTGAATATAAGCGCAGAGACGTGAGCAAGGATGAGGCTATTCGTTTTTTCACAGCAAAAAACGACCCCTATAAACTGGAGCTTATTAACGAACTTCAGGATGGGTCTATTACCCTGTACGAAAGCGGTGATTTCGTTGATTTGTGCAAAGGGCCGCATATTCCGAACACCGAAAAGATAAAAGCTGTAAAAATACTGAGCATTGCCGGTGCATACTGGCGCGGAGACGAGAAACGAAAACAATTGGTTCGCGTATATGGCACAAGTTTCCCAAAACAAAAACTACTCGACGACTATCTTGTACTTCTTGAAGAAGCCCGTAAAAGAGACCACCGGCGCATTGGCAAAGAGCTTGAGTTGTTCACTTTTTCACCAAAAGTAGGCATGGGACTCCCCTTATGGTTACCGCGAGGCACTGAACTTCGAAAAAGACTTGAGGAGTGGCTTACAAAAGAACTTATTCGGCGTGGATATCAACTGGTAATGACCCCACATATAGGGAATGTTGAACTGTATAAAACCTCAGGGCATTACGAGAAATACGGAAAAGATTCGTTTCAGGTGATACAAACACCACACGAAGGCGAAGCCTTCATGCTGAAACCAATGAATTGTCCGCACCATGTCGAAATTTTTGCATCGACCCAATTTTCATATAAAGATCTGCCTGTTCGTCTTGCCGAATTTGGTACAGTATACCGCTACGAGCAACATGGAGAGTTGCATGGGCTAACCCGGGTAAGGAGTTTCACGCAGGACGACGCCCATATTTTCTGCCGTCAGGATCAGGTGAAAGATGAATTTAAAAGCATCATTGACCTCGTTCTTTTCTTATTCCGTTCACTAGGGTTCAACGATTTTGTTTCACAAATTTCTCTACGCGATCCAAACGACAAAACCAAATATATCGGTGATGATGAAAATTGGAATAAAGCCGAACAAGCCATTCAGGAGGCTGCATACGAAATGGGTCTCGATCCGGTAATTGCCCCGGGGGAAGCTGCTTTTTACGGACCAAAACTGGATTTCATTGTAAAAGATGCCATTGGGAGAAAGTGGCAACTAGGAACCATTCAGGTGGATTACAACCTACCTGAGCGTTTCGACCTGTATTACAAAGGTGCCGACAACGAAAAACACCGTCCGATTATGCTACATCGGGCAATATTTGGCTCCATGGAGCGTTTTGTCGCCGTTCTCATCGAAAACACAGCCGGCAAATTCCCGCTCTGGTTAACTCCGCAACAGGCTGTAATACTTCCGATAAGTGAAAAATTCACAGATTATGCAAAAAAAGTTTTAGAATTATTAAAAAATTACGATATTCGCAGCCTCATTGACGAAAGGAATGAGAAGATAGGTAGGAAGATACGTGATAATGAACTGAAGAGAATCCCCTATCTGCTTGTAGTTGGTGAGAAAGAAGAATCGACAGGCACAATTTCCGTGCGTAAACAGGGAGTTGGTGATGCAGGAAGTATGAGCCCCGAAAGTTTTGCCGAAATGATACGAAACGAAATTATTGAATTTATTAAATAAACAATATTAACTAAAAGTATAGGAGGTTTAAGCTATAGCTGAGAATAGAAATACCGGCAGAGTTTTTAAAAAAGCCGATGATAACCAATTTCGTGTAAATCATTACATTACTGCACCCTTTGTTCGTCTGGTTGGTGAAAATGTAGAAACTCAGATTCTTAGTCTGCGTGAAGCATTACAGGTTGCCCAAAGTTTGGATCTTGATCTGGTGGAGATATCACCAAAAGCAGAACCACCGGTTTGCAGGGTAATCGACTATCAAAAGTTTCTTTATCAGCAGAAAAAGAAGCTGAAAGAAAACAAAGCTAAAACTCAGAAAGTAGTTATTAAAGAAATTCGTTTTGGCCCGAACACCGATGAGCACGACTATCAGTTCAAATTGAAACATGCACAGCGGTTTCTTGAAGAGGGATCAAAAGTAAAAGCTTTTGTTTTCTTCAAAGGACGATCCATTCTTTTCCAGGAGCAAGGCGAAATACTTTTGCTTCGTCTGGCCAACGATGTGGAAGAATTTGGCAAAGTTGAAAGCTTGCCAAAACTGGAAGGGAAAAAGATGTTCCTTATAATTAATCCTAAACCAGGTAAAAAGAAAAAGTAAAACGCGATAATTTAAACTATAAAGCGATGCCAAAAATGAAAACAAACTCCGGCGCCAAAAAAAGATTTCAGCTCACCGGAACAGGAAAAATTAAGAGAAAGCATGCTTACAAGAGTCACATTCTCACCAAAAAGTCGAAAAAACGTAAAAGAAATTTAGGTTATTTTACCCTAGTCGACAGCACAGTGGAGAAAAATGTGAAACAAATGCTTTGCATGAAGTAATTAATCAATTAAGTGTTTAACCAGATTGCGCAGCCGAAAGATTTCTGTAAAGAGAAACGCTGACAGTCATAAAAAAAGAAAAAAATGCCAAGAAGTGTAAACAAAGTTGCTGCAAGAGAACGCAGAAAAAAACTAATGAAGCTGACCAAAGGATACTTTGGCAGAAGAAAAAATGTTTGGACGGTTGCAAAAAACACCCTTGAAAAAGGTTTGCAATATGCATATCGTGACCGCAGAGCCAAGAAAAGAGAATTCAGAGCCTTATGGATTCAACGTATCAATGCCGGTGCAAGAATGCACGACCTGAGTTATTCACAGCTAATGGGTCTGCTGCATCATAAAAACATCATAATCAACCGTAAAGTGCTGGCCGATTTAGCAATGAATCAGCCCAAAGCTTTCGATGCCATTGTGAAAGAAGCTAAAAGTAAAAAATAACTTAAACGCACTTCGGTGCGTTTTTTATTTAATGATTATATGAAAAACACAGTACTAACAATAGCAACAATTATTTTGGGAGTTACATTCTTTGTTTCCTGCTCCGATAACAGCACTGCTGTCGTTAATAAAATTAAAGAATTTAATTCCGTTGCCACTAACGCTGTTCAGGATTCGGTGCTCGATGATACCGAAGTTCAGAAACTTGATGCGCTCCTGGCTGAATTGAATACTTATGGTGAAGACACAGAAGCTTTCGAAAAAACGATAAATAAGGATGAAAACAAAGCCATTTACGATGAGATGAATACTCTTGTTATCAGGCTGTTTTCCTGTGATGGCAGCGATAAATTAAAGAATCTTCAATGATTAAACAATAAAAGCATGTTTTTTTTGAAGAAAAGCTTTTTTTTTTCGGTTTGCTATTGTTTCGAATAAAATAAAAAACGATATTTACCTAATAAATTAAACACTAACTAAAACAAACTATTATGAAAAAAATCACAGTACTTTTAGGATTAGTTGCATTCGTATTTGCACTCGTTTCATGCGGTGGCCCCAAAGCCGATGCAAAAAAAATGTTCGGTATGATGAAAAAATACACCGAAACTGCAACCAAGGTTGTTGAAGACAAAAAGATTGACGATGCCGAAGCTGCTGATCTGAATAAGCTTATGAAAGAAATGAGTGATGTTTCAAAAAAATTCGAAGACAAATACAAGGATGACAAAGAAGCCGAAAAAATATTCGAAGAAATGGCAAAAGAGCCTGAAAATGAAAAAATGCTCACCAGTTTAATGGAAGTTTCTTTTAAATTGTATGAGTGCGAAGGTTTCGACAAACTCGAAGAAATGGATTTTTAGTATGACAAGCAGGTAACACTGCTTTTCCAGATTGAATATTTAAAAGAGGCTGTTTACATGTAGACAGCCTCTTTTCTTTTAGCAATCTGCTGGTGGTAATTAAACAACCCCAAAGTCATTATTTAAAGTCAATCAAACCGCAGACACATGAGTATCTGCGGCAGTTGAAAATAAACTTGTATTAATATCTACTTTTTTAGGTACTGCGAAGCCGCATCACGTCCCGCATGCAGTGCTTTAATATTCATCGCAACCACTTCTTCTCCTTTCTTGCTGAAAAGTGAAGTAATACCGTATTCCAGGTCTTCAATGCTAAGGTTTAAAAACGAGCTGGCCGCGCCCAGCATCACAATATTGCTAGCTCTTGCAGAACCAATTTCTTTAGCAATCAGATCGGCTTGAATTGCAACTTTCCTGGGCAGTTTTTCAATTTCTGCAAAAATCCGGGCTTCTTCCGGATAGTCGGTTATATTGTTGAATGTTACAAGGTTTGTAATGAGATAGCCGCTTTTACTCAAATAGGGCAAATACCGCAGGGCTTCCATAGGTTCAACCGATAATATCAGATCAGCCTGACCCTTGGGAATTAAATCAGAGTAAATCGGTTTCTCAGAGATCCTGAGATTTGATTGAACGTCGCCTCCCCTTTGGCTCATACCATGCACTTCCGACTGCTTGAGATACATTTTTTTATTTACCGCGGCAACTCCTATAATTGCAGCAATGGTTAGAATTCCCTGACCTCCTACACCAGCCAATATTATATCTGTTTTCATTTTTCGGATTTTATTAATTACTATTTTTCGAAGTTTCTCTTTTGTGCCGAGCGGCGGTTTGAATGCATTCCCGTTGTGGAATAATTACGGACAAGCCTTTGTGAGCAAGCTCTTTCCTGAAAAGTTCCGTATTTTCCTCATGGTATTTACGGAGCGGGGTTACAACATGCAAATGTTCCTCGCTAACCCCCAGACCCTTACAGATATTATATATTCTTCCAACACCATGCGAATTTTGACCCCCAGTCATACCAGTTGTCGAGTTATCGGAAATGATAACAAGAATGGGTGAATCCTTTATAATGGCATCGAGTAATCCAGTCATCCCGGAGTGTGTAAAAGTAGAATCCCCGATAACAGCAACGGCAGGAACCAGACCTGCATCGGCTGCTCCTATTGCCATTGTAATTGAAGCCCCCATATCCACACATGAATTAATAGCATTGAATGGCGGCAGTGCTCCCAATGTGTAGCATCCAATATCAGAAAAAACCCGGCCTGTCCCATAAGGGGCAATGGCTTCGTTTAAAGCGTTGTACATATCGCGATGACCACATCCCGGGCATAATGAAGGTGGCCTGTTTTTCACTACATCGGGAACAGCCTGACCTTCCTGAATAGCAATATTCAATGCCGCAGCAACAATATTCGGATTCAATTCTCCATCACGCGGAAGGCTGCCTTCGAGCCTCCCTTTAATAGGAACTGATGATTCGAAAAATCCTCGCAGCATTTTCTCTACCAACGGGTACCCATCCTCCAATACTAAAATCGATTTACAGGTTTTATATAACCGTGTCAAATGATTTTTCGGAATTGGGTATTGTGAAATTTTTACCACGGGAAACTTACAACCTTCCGGAAAATTTTCCATTAAATAATTGTAGGCCAATCCACAGGCAACTATACCCATCGATGTGTCGGTTCCTTCGAAATATCTGTTATAGTCCGAATTGTCCGATGCTTCCTGCATTGCCTGTTGCATTCCCAGTAATTTCTTGTAATTCTTACGTGCTATTGCCGGCAGCAATACAAACTGGCGCGGGTCTTTTGGCAATGACCCATTAAGCATTGGCTTAACTGCTCTGCGCTCTACATCCGACCGGGAGTGTGCCAGACGAGTAGTAATACGCATCATAACCGGCACATTGAATGCTTCTGAAAGTTCAAAACCTGAGTAGGCCATATCGTAAGCTTCCTGTTGATTGCTGGGTTCCAGTATCGGAATCATAGCAAAATCGGCATAAAAACGCGAATCCTGTTCGTTCTGTGATGAATGCATCGAAGGGTCATCGGCGGCAACCAATATCATTCCGCCATTCACCCCTGTAATTGAAGCATTGATAAATGCATCGGCAGCAACATTAACACCAACATGCTTCATTTGAGCCATTGATCTTTTGCCTGCATACGACATTCCGATGGCTGATTCAACAGCAGTTTTTTCATTTGCCGACCAGATACAATGAATACCTTTAGAAGCAGCTTCTTTTGAAGCCTGTACAAATTCCATTATTTCGGTGGACGGAGTTCCGGGGTAGGCATAAAAACCCGAAACACCTCCATCGATTGCCCCTTGCGCAATCGCTTCATCTCCAAGTAACACCTGTTTTTGCATATCTTTTTAATTAATTTGTTTTTACAAGTTTCATCTAACCACCTATCTTTCAATTAATTATTAAATTAATTTTAAGTTATGAAAAATAAGATTATTATTTTAAACTACAAAGTTTTGAAAACATAAAAACCAAAATATTATTTTTACAATCCACATAATAATGTTATTGTATATTTGCAAAAACCTTAAATGAATGCAGAGCAATAAGGCCATAATTGTTTCCGCTCCCTCAGGGTCTGGAAAAACTACTATTGTCCATAATTTGCTGAACAATAAAATGCTGAACCTGGAGTTCTCGGTTTCGGCATGCAGCAGACCCAAGCGCGATCAGGAGACTGAGGGGAAGGACTACTATTTTTTGAGCGTTGAACAATTCCGTTCGAAAATCGAAAACAGTGAATTTCTCGAATGGCAGGAAGTGTATAATGATCATTACTATGGCACATTGCGTTCGGAAGTGGACAGGGTTTTCGCAAAGGGGAACAATCTTATTTTTGATGTTGATGTGGTCGGCGGGCTGAATTTAAAAGAGTATTTTCAGGAAGATGCGCTGGCAATATTCATTATGCCACCTTCGATTGAAGAATTGGAACGGCGTCTCAGGCTTCGCTCTACCGAAGAAGATGAAGATATTGCAAAAAGAGTTAAAAAATCGAATTTTGAAATTCGATATGCAGAACGTTTCGACCTGATTGTAATAAACGATGTACTGAATGATGCCATTGCTGAAGTCACCAATGCAGTAATTGCATTTCTTCAAAGAAAGTAAGCCCGAGTTTTATTTCTTCACGAACCGAAATTGTTTTAACGACTCATTGTCATTTACAATCAGTAGGTAAACTCCAGACGGTAATGACGAAACATCTAGATGATTGGAACCAACATTAGCCTTGCATTGACATAAAACTCTGCCCGTAACATCACAAATTTGCAACGACTTGATTCCATTCGAATCAGGGGCAATATCAAAATTAATGAAATCGGTTGCAGGGTTGGGGTATAATGTTGATTCGCAATGCTCAACCGATGCTATTCCGGTTGTTATCATCGAATTTGTAAAGAACCGCCATATTTCAATCGAATAATCAATGTCGTTGTTCGGGTAATAATACCAGTTATGTTCTCCACCGACAACTTTAATAAAGCAATCATAAGTATCGTTATCTCCCCCAGTATACGTATATCTTTCAAATGTCAAACCATCCGGTTTCGTATTGGGGTAATTATAAACTTCCGGAGTTTGTGATGCGTTGTTAATATCTACCCAATATGCAACAAGCTCTTCGGCATCCATTCCCGAAGTATTATTGAGGTATGGCACAGTTTCATCGGCTGTTCCATGGAAATGCAAAGAAGAAATTGGCCCCACGGGGTCAGGTGTGAAGGCAATTCCAAAAGTACCACTAACCGATGCAATGGCTTTAATCCGGTCGCCATGCTCACTGCCCAGTCGGTTGGTCATATACCCTCCCATACTGAAACCCATAACAAAAACCCGCTCAGGGTCAATATTATAGTGGTTCTGAAGGGAGTCAAGTATTGCCATAAGAAAACCGGAATCGTCAACATCGGCATTGGGCACAATACCATACAGACTGGCTCCGGAATTCCAGGAAGTACCGATCTCATAGCTCATATAATATGCTACAAGAGCCTGAGGAGTAATAACAATAAAATTAGCAGTATCTGCAATATTATCGAAACCAATCTGGCTGAAGTTTGTCATATTGTCGCCAAGACCGTGAAGACAAAAAACAACCGGAACCGGAGTTTCACCGGAATACACCGAAGGCACATATTCGAGATATTGCCTGGCTGTACCATCCCACGTCAGGGTTCTTGTATTCAGTTGAGCAAAAACTGAAAAGCAAATAAGAAGCATCGGAAGAAGTAGTAAATGTTTTTTCATAGCAATTGAATTTTGGGTATAAAGTTATTTATTTTAATGAAATCACAACCGGGAAAATAAAATTTTACGAACTGCCTCAGCATCAATATCCTTATGTTCACCCCATGCATTTTGTCGGTTTTCAGAAAGTCTATCGCACAGGTAATCAACATTTTTCGCAGTAATATCATAATGGCCCAGATTTGTTGGAATACCAATCTTAAGAAAAAAAGCTTCAGTTTTACGAATAGCCTCGTCGATGGTATTTTCATTATTGTCGTAATTGATTTTCAGCACTCTATTAGCATACTGAATGATCTTCTGCGCTTTTTGCACTCTCTGATGTTGCATTAATCCCGGCAAAACAACACACAAGCTCTGTGCGTGATCGATTCCGTGAAGTGCTGTAAGTTCATGCCCAATCATGTGGGTCGACCAATCGTCGGGAACGCCGGCAACAATAATGCCGTTTAGCGCCATTGTAGCGGACCACATCAGGTTAGCACACGCATCGTAATCGGTTTTATTTTTCAGCACCTTTGGCCCCTCCTCCATGAGGGTTATCAGCAATGCTTCGGAAAACCGATCCTGAACCGGAGAATTTACAGGATAGGTTAGGTATTGCTCCATTACATGCACAAAGGCATCGGCAATTCCATTACTGATTTGCCTATCTGGCAGACTGAACATAGTTTCCGGATCGAGTACCGAGAATACAGGCTGGAGTAGCCGGTTTCCAAAAGCCAGCTTCTGTTTTACGGAATCGCGTGTGATAACTGCATTCCCATTCATTTCGGAGCCGGTTGCAGGCAGGGTAAGAACTGTTCCCAGTGGCAGTGCATGGTAAATTTTAGCACCTTCCGTAAGCATACGCCAGGGGTCGCCATCAGTAAATGGAACAGCAGCCGCAATAAACTTCGTGCCATCAATAACCGATCCTCCTCCTACTGCAAGAAGAAACTCAACTCCCTGCATTTTGGCCATTTCCACTGCGCGCATCAAAGTTTCGTAGCGGGGATTTGGTTCAATACCACCAAATTCTATTACATTTTTACCTTTAAGCAGTGATTTCACCTGCTCATAAATGCCATTTCCCATAATGCTTCCACCACCATAGGTAAGCATTATGCGCGTGTAGGGTGACAGTTCTCGATCCAGTTTCGAAATCTGCCCTTTGCCAAAGTGAATGCGTGTAGTGTTCTGAAAGGTGAAGTTATTCATATTTAATTGTTTTGTTATTTGAATCCCTCTTTTTTCTTATCAAAGGATTGACTCAAATATACACATAAAATATTTTTCAGAACCATATGAATTACCATTTGCTTTCACGCTATTTTAAAACAGACTGTAACTCATTAGAATGCTAAAACCCCTGATAATCGACCCATTCATAATTACACCACTTTCCTTCCACAACCGAAACAGCGTGCATGATTAGATTACCATTCATCCACTCCTCAATTATAACACCGGGAATTTGGTAATAAATGCTGTAGAAGTTATAATTCAGGTCAGGTAATTGAGGGAGTTTGGTGTACCAAATATCATAATGAGTCTGCTCTTTTTCTACCAATGCTTTATGGCACTCGAAACCCAGTATAACTTTAGTTTCATCGGTAAGCTTCACCAGCATGGGCATAAAAGGTTTCTTCTTTTTAAGTTCTTTGAATGTAAATATTGAATTGTGTGTGTTTCTAGTAAAATCGTTATACTGGTTTATTTGCACAATAACTTCCTTTTTCTTGAAGTCGATTTTATCAACATAACGCATTGAAGGCATACTGAATTTCTCCATCACAATGCACGTATCGCTGAACCAGCTGTGCAGAGTATCGCTTCCAATCACAGCGTAAGTTACCTGTATTGTCTGAGCCTGACACTGCGCTATAACGAAAATCAATATTCCGGTGAGGAATACTGAGAATTTATGGAATAAGTACTTCATACTATTTGACAATTTTAAATTCAACTCTGCGGTTCAATCTTCTGCCTTCCTCGGTGTCGTTCGAGGCAACAGGCATAGTTTCTCCATAGCCTTTAGCTACAATACGTGTTTTATCGATTCCCTTGTTAATTAAATATGTCGCAACTGAATTGGCACGATCCTGAGACAATTTCATATTATACGCATCGTCACCATCACTACTTGTATGCCCTGCAATCTCAATTCTAATTTCAGAGTCATCGTTCATGAACTGCAACAGCTTGTTCAGTTCGGTGTACGATTCAGGAAGTAATACTGCCGATGATTTTTCGAAAAGAATATTTTCGAGCACAATGGCCTGCCCTGCAGGTATTTTCGAAAGTTTCACATTATATTTATAAGGATTGGGTGATTTACTGTCGAAACGCAGTTTTTCGGTTTTGGTTTGGTATCCAAATGCTTTGGTTTCGATCGTGTAGTCACTGTTTAAAGCAGGTTTTAACGTGAACTTTCCACTCTGCGAAATAACCGATTCTATAGGATTTGTTCCCTGATACAGTGTAATAACTGCATTCAAAGGCAAACTTGTTTTCGCATCCTGAACAGTACCTGACAAAACAAAATTCGTTTTTTCCTCATAAACCGGTTCTATCACCACGGGTTCTACATTCTTTGACCGATGTTTGAAGCTGATTTCCGGTATATTTACTTTTATAGCCAAAATAATTCCCAGATTTCCTCCTGTAACCTTTTTCGATGCGGTATCAGCCGGACTCCAGTAGCCTTCAAAATCTCCCAGCCAGCTAACTGACATCTTTGAAAACATAGCCTGATAATAAGTGCGTGCTACAAACTCAACAGGAATTTTCCGGAACAGCTTATAACTTACCTGAAGCATTGGGTCAAGGGAGAATATAATACTCCCCGAAAATTGGACCACTGGTTAAGTTGAATAAAAACAATTAAATTTACCAGTATTATGAAAAAAAGCAGAAGAAAATTCAGTGCAAGTTTTAAAGCACAGGTAGCCATTGCAGCA